>JAJYGU010000097.1 GCA_021784975.1 Planctomycetota bacterium | reverse complement strand
CGGGGAACCGCGACAATACCTTGCGGCGCAGGTTGGTCGAACGGTTCAACACTCGGGCGTTGCGGCCAATCCGCCAGGCCGTCCAAGAGGACTTGAGCGTCCGCCACAAACAGGGCAACCAGCCGGTGAGGATCGCCAGGTAAGGCCACGGGCCCAGCAGTCTCTGACGATCAAACCGGCCGAACAGCCCGAGCACGGCCGCGGTCGCCAGTATGCCCACCGCCCAATCCCAGCGGGCCGGCCAGGTGCGGAAACGCAGCTTTCGCTGCAACCGCCGCCACCGCTGCTTCAGGTTCTCCGCGGTGGATTGGTCGTAGCAGGCTGCCAGCAAGAGCGTATCGCGAACCTGGGCGGCATCGAGATTTTTGACGGGCAAAGGCTCGTCGCGGGCGGCCGGATGCCGCGCCTGCTTGACCTCCAGAATGCGATCCACCAGTTGCGTCACCGCCAGCGACAGGATGCCGTCCATGTGGTCCCACAGCCGCCACTGCTCCAGGGCCCGGTCGGGCCTGCGCCGCCGGCCGGAGAAGCGGTCGCGAAACCGGTCGAGAAACGGATTGAAGTCGTCGTAGGCCACCACGAACACCTGGTGCTCGGGATGGTCGGCGTTGTAGTCGGCCAGGTGCCGGGCAAGCTGCAGGCGGATGGCCGTCTTGCCCGCGCCCTTCTCGCCGAAGACCACCGCGGTGGCCGGCTCGGAGGGGTCGCCGTAGATCTTGTCCCAACTGGGGTGGAAGGTGTTGCGGATGCAAGTCCCCTTGAACACCAGGTCGGTCTGCGCGTCCTCGTCCGAAAACGGATTGCCGGCCATCCCGTAATGTTCGAGGAATTGCTGGATCTTCATGGCGTCACGCGTTGAATGAGAGAATCACCACGACCACCAACACCGCGACCAGGGCCAGGATCAAGGCTGCCAAGATGAGCTTGGTCAGGGTCTGCATTCTTCGCGGACCGGCTCGCAACACTTGTTCGAGATCGGGCTGCTCAGCCGCGCCGGGGGCCGGGGAGGGCACTTCGGCAAGCAGTCCGCTCAAGCTCAGCTTTGATGATGGACCTTCAAATTGCGGGAAGACGTTGCGGGCCAGTTGCCAGTCAGCCCAGCCATCGTGCCACACGAAGGAGTCGGCCTGGATGCGCCCCTTGGCCAGCCAATGCCGCATGATGTCGTTGGGGGCCGGCCCCAGTTGGCCGCCGGAGGCCGGACGGACGTACCAGAGGAAGTGGTTCGCGTCGGACAGCGGATCCTTCGCCTCGGCCAGCGGGTTGTCGGTCCAGGCGGCGACCTTGCCGGCACCCGCCAAGACGTTGCTGGCGCTGGCCGAAGGATCGCTGGGGGCTGGGGCCGCCTCGCTCATCTGCGTCAGCATGTCGCTGACGCTGCCGGAGAAAGCGCCGTTATCGCCGGAGGCCCTATCCGGCATATCCGGTGAGCTGTCCGCGGCGACATTGCCGACCCCGGCCACGATGATGGAAGAACCGGCAGCGATGGAAAAACCGGCGGCGACCGCGTCCAGAGCGGATTGGGAAGGGCTTTCCTGGATATGGGACTGGGCCTGTCCGTCGCTCTTCGGCCGCCTCGAACTAGGCCGCGTGCTTTCCATGGGGACCAGCACTCTCTGGCCGCAATAGGGGCAAATCGCCTTCTTGCCAGCCAGAAACTCTTTGACGTTCAATTTGTGCCCTTTAGGGCAATAGAAACGTATCCCCATCGCACCCGAACCCCCTGCTGCCCTTCCCCCGCTCATTATACCGCGCGGGGGAGGCCTTCGCCACCACGGTGGCACCCGACAAAGCCAACCCGAAAGATGGGTTGGGTGCGGTGGCTGAACACGTTATGATGCGATTGCCGAAGATGATTGGGGCGAAGCGAAAACGAGGCATTCGATGGGCGGACTAATTCGTCTGCTGACCGCCGCGACCTTGACGGCCCACGTGATCGTGGGCTGTTGTGCGCACCATGCCCACGCCTGCCCTAATCTGTTCCACTCGGCGGTCGATTGGGGAACGGCGACCCCTGATGAAAACTGCCCGAGCGCTTGCGACGGTGGGGCCGGCCACGCGGAGCATGGATCGCCGATTTGCCTGGCAGGCAAGTGTTTGGCAGTGGCCTCGAGCAGCCCAGCCGGCAATTGGGTCGCCCAGTGGCTGCACGCGTTCGCCGGGCCGCTTCTCGACGACCGATCGTGCCCGGTTGGCAACGATTGGCAGCAACGATTCTTGGCCAGCGGCTGGCTTCGGCCGCCCGTGCCTCCCACCCTTGCCCATCAAGTCTTGCTGATTTGATCCGGGCTTCTTTGGTTTCTCAGCCGATTTGACGCTGCGCACCGGCAGCCGAAATCGCCGCTACTGTTCCATTCTGTCACGTCGATGCGTTTCCTGATTTAGTAAGCCGATTCAGTAAGCCGAGGTTCTCCCATGCCGTATCTCAGCAAGGCGGCGGCCGGCAAAGGCCGCGTTCACGAGGGCCGCCATGAACGCCACCACGAGCCACAGGAACGGTCTGCCAACGGAATGCGGACCAACAAGACCATAACGTGGACGAGACTCCGCCGGCCGGTGGTCCGGACAGGCTACAGCATCGCGCTGATCGGCGTGGGTGCACTGGCTATGTACTTGGCCGCCGGACGGCCTGGCCAGCCGCCGGTCATGCGCGACCCATCCGCGGCACAGGCCAGTCAAGAGGAAGAAGGGGAACGCGACCAGCCTCGGGCTGGTGCTCGGCCGCCGACCACGCAAGTTCAACTGTCCGAGGAAAAACAAAAGGCGTCGGGCCTACGGGTCGAGCCGGCCGGCCGCAGTACGCTGACCGAGACGGTGCGGCTTACCGGCAAGCTTGCCGTGAACGAGGACCACATTGCCCGCATCCATCCTTTGGTCGAGGGGCGGATTCACAAGATCGAGGTTCAATTCGGCGACCGGGTGAAGGCCGGGCAGGTGCTGGCGGTAATCGACAGCCAGCAGGTGGGGCACGCCAAGCTGGAGCTTTTCAAGGCCATGCAGGAAACGCGACTGGCCCGGGTGAACTACCAGTGGCAACAGACCATCCGCGAGAACACGCAAGCCTTGATCGCCCGCTTGAACAAGGGACTGCTCATTACGGATCTTGAGAGACAGTTTGCCGATCGGCCGATGGGCGACTACCGGCAGCAATTGTTGGCCGCGTATGCCGAGCTGTTCAAGGCCCGTGCGGACCACAAGCGGCTGGCGGGGCTGGCGGGCAAGGGGGTGGTTCCCGAGAAGCGGCTGATCGCCGCCAAGAGCTCGCTGGACGTTGCCCAGGCCACCTTTTCCGGGGCCATAGAGCAGATTGGCTTCACCGCCATGCGCAACGAGCTGGCGGCCAAGCAGGAGCTGGAAAAGGACAACACCGCCGAGGCGATCGACCGAGAGCTTTTGGGAATTCTGGGCTACCACGACATCCAGCCCGCCGACATCGACCCGGCCGTCCAGAAGGAGGCGATCTCCCACTACGAGTTGAAAGCCCCTTTCGATGGGACGGTCATTGAGCGAAACGTGGCCCTCCTGGACCAGGTTAGTCCGACGACGGAGATGTTCACGGTGGCCAACTTCTCGACCGTTTGGGTGCAGGCGGACGTGTACGAGCGGTATCTGCCGCTGTTGGCGAACCTGGCGAACCAGGTCGTGCGTTTCCGCTCGGAGAGTTACCCGGACCGCGACTTCAAGGCCCGCATCTTCTACTTGGGCAGTCAGGTGGACGCGAAGACCCGCACCGCGGACATGCGGGCCATCGCCGACAATTCGGATCGGCGATTAAAGCCGGGGATGTTCGTCGAGTTGGAGCTTCCCGCCCAGTCCGTGCCGGGGGTCCTGCAAGTGCCGGCCTCCGCGCTTCAAACCTACCAAAAGGCGACGTTTGTCTTCGTGCGGAAGGGAGGCAACCGCTTCGAGCGCCGCGACGTTCGGCTGGGCCGCAAGGGCAATGGCGCAGTGGAGATTACGGACGGTCTGAATGAAGGCGAGCCGGTGGTGGTCGAGGGCGGCTTTGCGCTCAAATCGGAGCTGCTCAGCGGCCTGATGGGCGAGGGAGATTGAAGCCGTGGCTGAACGTATTATAGATTTCGCGCTCAACAATCGCTTCGCAGTCCTCATCCTGGTCTTTATGCTGGCCGTGGTCGGTGTCGCCTCCATGCTGCATTTGCCGGTGGACGCGGTGCCCGACGTGACCAACGTCCAAGTTCAGGTGTTGACTAATGCGCCTGCTTTAGGACCGGTCGAGGTGGAGCAATTCGTCACCTTCCCGGTCGAGGCGGCCATGAGCGGGCTGCCGCGGGTCACCGACATCCGTTCGGTCAGTCGCTTCGGATTGTCGCTGGTGACGGTTGTCTTTGAAGAGGGGACCGACATCTATTGGGCACGGCAACTGGTGGGCGAGCGGCTTTCGCAGGCCCGCGAAAACATCCCCAAAGGTTTTGGCAACCCGGAGATGGGACCGATCACCACCGGTCTGGGAGAAATCTACCAATTCCAGGTCCGTGCCAAGCCCGGCTACCACTACAGCCTGATGGAACTCCGCTCGATCATGGACTGGCGCGTCGCCTTCAACCTGCGGAGCGTTCCCGGCGTGATCGAGGTCAACACGTTCGGTGGCGAATTGAAGACGTATGAGGTCCAGGTCGATCCCGACAAGCTGGCGAACTTCGGCGTGGGACTGAACCAACTCTTTGACGCCCTGGCCCGCAACAACATCAACCAAGGCGGGGCCTATATCGTCGATCGAGGAGAGCAGAGAATCGTGCGCGGGGAGGGACTGATCGCGAACCTCGAGGATGTAGCGAACATCGTGGTGGACAACCGCGAAGACGGCACTCCGGTTTACGTCCGCGATCTGGGCAAGGTCGCCTTCGCTCCGATGGTCCGCCAGGGGGCCGTCACCCGCGACGGTGAGGGCGAGGCCGTGCTGGGAATCGCCATGATGCTGATCGGCGAAAACGGCCGCGCGGTGGTCGATCGCATCAAACAGAAGATTCGCGAGATCGAACCGTCGCTCCCACCAGGTGTCTACATCGACACCTACTATGATCGCACCGAGCTGATTCGGCAAACCATCCGCACCGTCGTCAAGAACCTGACCGAGGGCGGAGTGCTGGTGATCCTCATCCTGCTCTTGCTTTTGGGGAGCCTCCGCGCCGGCCTGATCGTCGCCCTGGCCATCCCCCTGTCTATGCTGTTTGCCTTCGCGGGAATGCTGCGGTTCGGCATCGCCGCCAGCCTGATGAGTCTTGGGGCCATCGACTTCGGCATGATCGTAGACGGCTCGGTAGTGATGATCGAAAACGTCGTCCGACACCTTGCCCACGGCAATCCGGGCGGGCGAAGCCGGCTGAACGTGATCCGCGACGCCGCCATCGAAGTCCGCAAGCCGACGATGTTCGGCGAACTCATCATTATGATTGTGTACCTGCCGATCCTGACGTTGCAGGGCATCGAAGGCAAACTCTTCCGCCCAATGGCCTTGACTGTCATTATGGCCCTCGCCGGGTCAATGGTCCTCTCGTTCACGCTGATGCCCGTGCTGGCCTCGCTGGCACTGTCGCACGAAGCAAGCGAGAAGGAGACGTTCCCCATTCGCTGGGCCAAGCGTGCCTATCAGCCCCTGCTGCGTCGGGCAACGGCGCATCCCGGATGGACGATGCTGGCTGCCGTAGCCGTGTTTGCCGCGAGCGTAGGGGTCGCACTTGGGCTGGGTGCGGTTTTCATCCCCAAGCTGGACGAAGGCTCAATTGCCCTGCAAGCGTGGCGATTGCCCAGCGTGGCGTTGGAACAATCCATCAAGAGCACCACCCAAATTGAGCGGGTGCTCAAGCAGTTCCCCGAGATCAGCACCGTGGTCTCCAAAACCGGCCACGCCGAAATCGCCACCGACCCCGAGGGTGCCGAAACCAGCGACATCTTCGTCATGCTCCAGCCCCACGAGTCCGTTTCGTTCGTGGAATGGCCCTTGGTGAAGCTGGGCGTTCTCCGGCAGCCGGAAGACCGATGGGAAACCATCCACGGGCCAGACCAACTACTGGCTGTTCTCCGCCGCGTGCATGGTGCGACTACCGGGGACAGGCAACTGTCCGCGTCGGAAGAGCGCCGCCTGGACAAGCGGGCACATGAGATATTCCAAGAGATGGAGGCGAAGAACCTGGAGTTCGACAAGGACAAACTGATCTTCATCCTCGACAGCGTGCTCAAGGATTATGTGCCGGCCAATACGTTCAGCTATTCGCAGCCGATCGAACTGCGGGTAGACGAATTGGTAGCGGGGGTGCGGGCCGACGTGGGCATCTCGCTCTACGGGCCGGACCTCGACGTGCTCAAGCGTGAAGGAGATGAAATCGTTCGCGCCGTCAGCCGCGTCCCCGGCGCTACCGAAGTCCGCGCGCAGCAAATTGCCGGACTGCCCAACCTGCGGATTCGCGTCAACCGCAAAGCCATTGCCCGCTACGGCATCAACGCGGCCGATGTGCTGAGCGCGGTCGAGGCCATTGGCGGCCACGTGGTGGGCCAGGTGTTGGAAGGCCAGCCTCGCTTTGTGCTCCAAGTGCGATTTGTGCCCGAGTGGCGCAACGACCTCGACCGGTTGCGCGAGATCAAAATCGCCGATCCGAAGGGACGGCAGATTCCCCTGGGCCAGTTGGCCACGCTGACCCTCGAGGACGGCCCGTCGATGATCACCCGCGACGCCGTCCAACGGCGTCTCTTGGTTGAAGCCAACGTGCGCGGCCGCGATTTGGCGGGCTTTGTCGCCGATGCCCAGGCGGCCGTAAACCGCGACGTGAAGCTGCCTCCCGGCTATTACGTTACCTGGGGCGGCCAGTTCAAGAATCTCCAGGAGGCGAGCGCCCGGTTGATGATTGCCGTGCCTGTCGGGCTGTTCTTGATCTTCGCTTTGCTCTTTCTGACGTTCAGTTCCATGAAGCCCGCCCTGTTGATCTATCTCAACGTGCCGATGGCGGCCACCGGCGGCGTCTTCGCCCTTTGGCTCCGTGACATGCCCTTTTCCATCTCGGCAGGCGTGGGATTCATCGCCTTGTTCGGCGTGGCCGTGCTCAACGGCCTGGTCCTGGTAACTTGCATCCTCCAACTGCGACAAGAAGGCAGGAGTTTGGGCGAGGCCGTGACGGAGGGAGCCTTGCTGCGGATGCGGCCGGTGCTGATGACCGCGCTGGTGGCCAGCTTGGGGTTCATTCCGATGGCGTTTTCCACCAGCGCCGGGGCCGAGGTTCAGCGGCCCTTAGCCACGGTGGTCATCGGCGGCCTGGTCACCTCAACACTATTGACCCTCGTGGTCCTGCCTGCCATCTATCGTTGGTTTGAACCAGCCCGACCGGGGGTCGAAGGATAGGACTGATGCGACCTTGCCGCCCTCCCCGTTCGGTGCTAAGATAGCTCGGGAATGTTTGACTGACTGCGGCAGTTTACCAAGATCAAGGTAATCCGTTGGGACTTCGCGTAGTTACCGTTCATACCCTGGTGGCCATTCTGCTATGCTGCCCGTTCGTGTGCAGGTCGCACGCGGCGGCGATTGCCGCACCGCCAGCGGCGTCAGCAGTCGGCAGCCCATCGGGCTGCGACTGTTGTTCGGACTCGTGCCCCGGCGGCAGCAAGGGTTGTCCTGGCAAGCCCGATTCTCGCCCAGGGTGTGGCACGTGCCTCTGTCACGGCGCAGTCATGGGTCACCCGGTCGTCTCACCTGATTCTGGCCCGGCCGTAGTAACATACTTGCCAGCAGGTGCCACGCCGCAACGCGGGGGTTCTCTGGCCCTTGAGCGGGGCGCCCCCGCCGAACCGATCTCCTGTCACTTCCCTGCGGCTGATTCCGGGAGGGAAGTGCGCGCGCTCATCGCGTCGTTTCTTCTCTAATCCTCCCGGCCAGGTGCCCCGGCTACGGTGCGCTCGCGCCGTCGGCGAGCGCGGCAGTCGTTGGCAGCAACCCGTCAAGAACCAGTTTTGTCGGCAGGAGTGTACCCATGAACCACGTAACCACCAAGCAGCCGTCGGTCCGTTCGCCCGCCGCAGGGGAGAATCACCCGGAACAACTACCAGGTGCGATAACGCCCCAGCCACGCCGACACCCCGGTCTACTTGGTCGCCTCGTCCGGCAAGTACCGACGCTGCTGGTAATGCTCGTACTTGCAGGGCTGGGAGCCTACGGGCACCATACGGATTGGAAGTTGCCGAAGTCTTCAGTCCTGGTTGGCACCAGCGGAGGCCAAGCCGACGATTGGTGCGACGAGCACGGCGTGCCAGACTCAAAGTGTGTCGAGTGCCACCCGGAGCTTCTGCCGCCCAGCAAGGACTACGGCTGGTGCAAGGCGCACGGCGCCGATTTTACGATCGACTACTCGCGCGAAGATCTGAAAGAGCGCGCGAAGGCTCTCTCGGGGGGCGGCGTCGACGTCGTCTACGATCCGGTCGGCGGCGATTACACCGAGGCAGCGCTCCGGGCGCTCGGGTGGGAAGGGCGGCTCCTCGTGGTCGGATTCGCCGCAGGGCCGATCCCCAAGATTCCGACGAACCTCGTGCTCTTGAAGAG
>JAJYGU010000270.1 GCA_021784975.1 Planctomycetota bacterium | reverse complement strand
TGACCTAGAGTTTAGGTGGAGACAGTAGCGCTGTATCTGGGGACTTGTCTGCAAAGGGCGTGACCATGAGCCGCTGGTTTCCGTGCGCGTCACGGCGAGCCCGTCGGGGAGCGGCCACCGTCGAGTTCGCCCTGCTGCTTCCCTTCCTGTGCTTCGTCTTTCTGGCGACCATTGATTTTTGCCGGGTCTTCTACTGTTCGCTGACGGTCAGCAACTGTGCCCGCGACGGCGCCCTGGGGGGCGCACTGTGGGCCTCCGATCCGACGAATTATCCCCTCACCGCCAATAGCATTCAGGCCGCGGCGCAGGCGGCTGCCCAGAGGGACGCCAGCAACCTGAACCTGCAGCAGTTAAGCGTCAACTCGAGCACCGACAGCAGCATCAACCCGACCTATGTGAGCGTCACTGTGACTTATCCGTTTACGACGATTACCCAATATCCCGGCATCCCGCGACAAGTGAACCTCAATCGCACCGTCCGGATGAGCGTCCTCCCGGCCTCACCGACGTTCAATTGAGGACGACAGCCGCCGGCGCAATGTGGCAACATGGGTCGGGCAGCGTCGCCCTGACACGTTTTTGCCGGCCAGGCCCGAAGCTTGCGACGGAGCCAGTCCGAATTGGCGGACGGAGGTAAAGGCCATGCATGCCAAGCATCGCAGCCGTCAGCGCCGTGGGGCCGCCATGGTTGAGTTTGCGGTGGTTGCGCCGGTGCTGCTGCTACTGGTCTTCGCACAGATCGTGGGGGGACTGGGGATCTTCCGCTACCAAGAGGTGGCCCACCTGGCTCGCGACGGGGCCCGCTACGCCTCGACGCACGGCGGCATGTATCAGCAAGAGGGCATCGACCAACGGACCGGCGTTCCGGCGGTGACCAGCAGCGCTCAACTGTCCAATTATCTCGCCGGGGAGGCGGTGTTGCTGGACCCGAGCCAGTTGCAAGTCAACGTCTCGTGGACGCAACCGACCACGATGCCGACCTACGCCGTGTGGAACCCGAACCTGACTCCGCCGGGTTACTCGAACATGCAAAACTACGTGATGGTGACGGTGACGTACCAATGGTTTCCGGAGTTGTACCTCATCGGTCCCATCACGCTGACAAGCACGTCGGAAATGCAGATGTCCTATTAGCCCTTGAGATTAGGGAGTGGAGGTTACTGCTATGCCACGCAAATGGGTTTGCTGTCGCACCTGTCGGCGGCGCGGGGCAGTCGCTGTCGCGGTGGCCGTGCTACTTATCGTCCTATTCGGCATTTTGGCGCTCGCGTTGGACGGGGGCCTATTCCGCGATAATCACCGCAAGGTCCAGGGGGCGGCCGATGCCGCGGCCCTGGCCGCAGCCACCGAGTTGTATTGCAACTTCCCCGCCATCGCCAAGAGCAACTATGCCGTCCTCGACCCCGGCGGGACCGCCGCGGCGGCTGCCTTGGCCTCGGCCACCGCCAACGGCTTCCCCAACAACGGCACCACCGCAACGGTCACCGTCAATATTCCGCCCAAGAGCGGCCCCTTCACGGGCACCCCAACTTATGGCCCCGTCTATGCCGAAGTGCTCATCACCTACTACCAGGGCCGCGCCTTTAGCCAGCTTTGGGGCGGCACGGCGATTCCAGTGACGGCGCGGGCAGTCGCCCGAGGCTTTTGGGGCGGCTCGAACCTGGGCGTCATCGTTCTCGACCCCAGTGGAAAGGCGTCGCTGAATGCTTCCGGCGGGGCGGGCCTGTCGGTGACGGGGGGCACGCCGGGCACGCCAGGGGCAAAAGTCATCGTTGATTCCAGCGACTCACAGGCGGGGGTGGTCAGCGGGGGCGGCGGCATCACTGCCGCCGGCTTCCAGATCACGGGCGGCTACAGCGGCACCTTCAACGGTCCGGTGCAAACCGGAGCACCCCCGTCGCTGGACCCGCTCCGCTATCTGCCCGATCCGCCCGTTCCGGCATATGGCACGATGACCACCACGAACATCGGTAACGGCAACAAACAGTACACCCTTACGCCGGGACGCTACACCACACTGCCCAATTTCAACTCCGGTGACGTAGTGATCTTGCAGCAGGCCAGCGCCAATTCCGCTGGCGGTGTCTACTACCTCGACGGCTGTGGCTTGACGTCCACCGGGGCCAACATCGTGATGGATTCCAGCACCGCCGGCGGGGTGATGATCTACAACAACCCCTCCAGTTCTTCGAACTCCCAAGTAATCAACATCTCGGGAAACTCGTCGGGGACCGTAAACATCTCCGCCCTGACCCAGGGGCCCTATCAGGGTCTGCTATTCTGGCAGAACCGTGCCGCGACCCAGCCCATGTCGATCACCGGCAACGGCAATTTTACGATGATCGGGACCTTCTACCTCGCCAACGGCACGCTGACGGCCAGCGGCAACGGCAGCGCGGTGATCGGCTCGCAGTACATCAGCCAGGACCTCAATCTTTCGGGCGGCGGCAACATCATCATCAACTACACGGACAGCGGCACGGCCCCGCTGCGGGAGGCAAACCTGGTCGAGTGAGCTTAGTAGGGCACCAGCGCCAGCCAGGCGATGCCCACCGCCAACGTCACGATCGTCAGCGGCACGCCGACTTTGCCGTACTCCCAGAAGGACACCTTCACCCCTTCGCGCCTGCCGCTTTCCAGCACGATCAGGTTGGCCACCGAGCCCAGCACGGTGAGGTTGCCGGCCAGCGTGCTCGACATGGCCAAGGCCAGCCAGGCGGTCTCTCGACCGGCCGGCGAAATCGCCTTGAGCACCGGCTCCATCAGCAAGACGGCGGGCACGTTGCTGACCAGATTCGACAAAGCCGCGGCCACCAGGCTTAGCAAGCCCACCGGACGGCTCAGCAACCAGTGCCAATGCACGATGTTCCATTGGTCTACCACATGAAGCTGAAAAGCGTGAACCACAATGAACAGCCCGACAAAGAGGACCAACAAGCTCCAGTCGATCCGACGGTAGACCAGCTCGGACCGCGTGCGGCCCAGCAGTAGGACGGCCGCCGCCCCGAGGGCCACCAACTCCAGCGGCAGCCCGGTGAAGAACAGCGCCACCGCGATCAGGGCCACGATGGCGCTTTTCCATTGGAGAAGACGGAAGGCGGAAGCCGGAGGGCGGAGAGGGGAGGCAAAGTCACGTAGGGTGGGGCGTGCGGAGCGAGCCTCATCCATGGGACTTTCCGCCTTCAGTTGGCGGCGATAGATCAGGGCAATCACCAGGAAATCGAGCACCAGCCCCAACGCGGCGATCGGCAGCAGCCGAACGGCGAAACGCAGATAGGCGATGCCGGAATGCGAGCCGATATAGATGTTCTGTGGATTGCCGGTGATGGTGCCGGTGGAACCGATGTTGGCCGCCGTGGCCAGGGCGATCAAATGCGGCACCGGATCAAACCGCAGCCGCTTCGCCAGCCGCAACACCAGCGGCGTCAGGGCCAGGCATACGATGTCGTTGATCAGGAATGCTGATAGCACGCCGGATACCGCGATCGTCAGCGCCAGCAGGAAAAAGGGGACAGGCACCTTTTGTGCGACGACCAACGCTCCGCGTCGGTGCCCGCCTTCGGGCCGTGCCGGCACAAGGTGCCTGCCCCCTTTTTCCGTCAGGGAGGAGCGGATGCCGTCGAACACCAGCCGCATTACCCCGTCCAGCAGACCCGAGATCCGCAAGAAACCGACGACCACCATCATCCCGAACAACAGGGCAAGAGTCCTATAGTCGATGCACTCGGGACGGATGGCTTGTTCGAAACTGATCGTGCCGGTGACCAGCATGAGCGTCGCCCCCACCAGCGCGATCCCGGCCCGGTCGATGCGGAGCCCCGGCACCCGTCCGAAGGCCAAGGCGAGGTAGGTCAAGCTGAACAGAGTCGTGGTGAGCCAATACGTCAATTCTGGCGGCTGGGAGACGCTAAGATCTTGGGTAGAGGAGCAGTTGCCATGACCCACACACTTGCTTCCCACGGGCAGAGCAAACGCACCGACGCGACTCGCAAGGTCGAGGACGTTCTGCGCGAAGCCAACTCTCCCGCAACCTCAGTTCTTCTCCGGGCCGCCGTTGCCGTTTTCTTTGTTCAGATAGCGGCGCAGATAGCGGGCCCGCTCGATGTTGCGGTCGGTGCTATCCAGGTCGTTGCCGGTCAGCTTCTGCAAGTGGGCCGGCTGCGTGGCCAGAAACATTTCATTGATGGCCGGTATGTTCAGGTCGTGGATCAGGCCCAGGTTCACGCCCATCCGCACGCTGGACAGCAGGTGCATCGTCTCTTCCGAGCTGATCGTCTGGGCGGTGCGGAGGATGCCGTAGGCCCGGCTCACCCGGTCGTGCAGGTTCTCGTGGCTCTCCTTGGCGAGGAACTCGCGGGCCTGGCGTTCGTAGTCGATAATCACCGGCACGATGTCGCCCACCTGCCGGATCAACTCGCTCTCGGTGCGCCCCAGGGTGATTTGATTGCTGATCTGGTAGAAATCCCCCATGGCCTGCGAGCCTTCGCCGTAGAGGCCGCGGACCGCCAGGCTGATCTTTTGCAGGCTGCGGAACACCTTGTCGATCTGCCGGGTGATGACCAGGGCCGGCAGGTGCAGCATCACGCTCACCCGCATGCCGGTGCCGACGTTGGTGGGACAGGCGGTCAGGTAGCCGAGCCGTTCATGGAAGGCGTAGGTGACCTTCTCCTCGATCAGGTCGTCGATTTCATTGATGCGATTCCAGACGCTGCCCAGATCGAGCCCGCTTTGCATGACCTGGATGCGGAGGTGGTCTTCTTCGTTGATCATCAGGCTGAACTTTTCGGCGGCGTCGATGGCCACCGCCCGCGAGCCTTGGGCTTCGGCGTGCTCGCGGCTGATCAGGTGCCGCTCGACCAGGAACTGGCGATCGACCTTCTCCAGCCCGGAGACGTCGATGTAGAGCAGTTCGTTCTCGGGCGTCATACTGACGATCCGCTCGTGCAGGACCTTCTCGATGCGACTGCGGTCCTGGGGAGTCGCCCGGCTGATGAAGGGGAAGTCGGCCAGATTGCGAGCCAGCCGGATCCGGCTGCTGATGACGATGTCCGACTCAGGGCCCACGCCGCGGAGCCATTCACCGCTGGTGCGCGTCAGATCGAGGAAATCCATGGCCTCAGGCTCCTCCGCTCTCGATGCGTTGAATCTGGTCGCGCAGTTGCGAGGCCCGCTCGTACTTTTCGTCGTCGATGGCTTCCTTCATCTCGCGGCGGAGACGGATCAACTGGGTGCGGTCGCCGCTGCCGCTGGCCGCGTGCTGCGGCCGCTTGCCCACGTGCTCCGACTCCCCGTGGATATTCACAATGAGCGGCTCGAGTTGGGGCTGAAAGCAGACGTAATCGTGCGGGCAGCCCAGCCTTCCTTGGCTGCGAAACTCAAAGAAGGTGATGCCGCAGACCGGGCAAGATTGCTGATCGAGGCGGGCCAGCTCCTCGGCGGTCTGGCCGACCGACATCTGTTGGGCCAGCGCCGCCGACACGCTCCCCACCGCCGTCGGTTCGTTCGACGACGAGCTGAGATACTGGCGGGCATGCTCCTCGCACAGATGCAACTCGACTGGCTTGCCGCCGGTCAACTCGGTGATGTGGAAGGTGGCCGGCTTATCACACTGCTGGCACTTCATAATCGTTCGCCAACTCCTCTGAACCGCGACTCCGCGCCCCGGTCCCGCCGTAATACCGTTGACCCAACCCTCGGTCCACGCTCTACTTGCCGCCGTCGCCCGGCACAATTTCGGGGCTCTCTACGGGATTCTACCAAGCGCCCCCCCCGTGTCAAGGCGAACGCGCATCTCGCGGCGCGGGCGTCCCAGCCGGGGACTGGCTCCGTTTTCGCCGCCTTCGACAGACGATCGCTGGAGAGCGCCATCGGCGAAAACGGTGCCTGTCCTCTTCGTCCCCGCCGGGCGGTTGCGGCCCAGCGGTGCAACTGATAAAGTAGCGAGTTGGTTGGCGGGCTAGCGGACGACAGTGCGTGACCGCGAGCCAGACGCGCCCCACTAGCCCCTCAACAAGCGAACTCTCTTTGGAGTCGGCAATTTATTGCCGCTTTCCGGGGTGTTTTCGCAACTTGGACGTCATGCTGAATTCACCTGAAAGTCGGTTCGCAAGCCCTTCCGCCGCTTCTGAAAGCGGTGATGAATCACCGCACTCCAAACTCTCGTGGGTTTAGGATCTCGCCGAACCTGGCGGCGCAATCCGTGCTCCTTTCTTCTATGCAAACCTCGACGGCGACCCATTACCCCGATCTGGCAACCTTCGAGAAGCTCGCAGCCAGCGCCGACTTGGTTCCCGTCTACCGCCGTCTGGTCAGCGATGCGCTGACGCCGGTGACCGCCTTCCATAAGATCGACGCCGGCCGTTGCGCCTGCTTGTTCGAGAGCGTGGTGGGCGGCGAGAAGGTCGGCCGCTTCAGTTTCTTGGCCACCGAGCCGTTCTTCGAGATCGAGGCCTACGGAAACTGCGTGACCACCAACGCCCCCGCCGGCGTTTCGGCAGGCGGGACGCCCACCCTGGTCACCCGGCAATTCGAATGCGCCAACCCGGTGGAAGAGCTACGCCGGCGCGTGGAATCTGTGCGGGCCGTTCACTTGCCCGACCTGCCGCCTTTTTGCGCGGGCGCCATCGGCTATGCCGGCTACGACACGGTTCGCTACTTCGAGCGCCTGCCGAACATCCCGACCGACGATCGCCATGTGCCCGACATGGCCTTCGCTTTCTATGACCAGATGGTGGTGTTCGATAACGTCACCAAGACCATCATCGTGGTGGTGATGGCGCGGCTCGACAGGCCGGGCGTGACCCCAGCCGAAGCCTATCAGGCCGCCTGCCACCGGGTGGACCGGCTGGTGGAACAACTCGCCTCGCGCGGGTGCGACTTGACGCCCTTCGACATCCCCGCGGGCGGCCCGGTGAATCTGCCGTACCACTCGAACTTTACTAAGGCCGACTTCGAGCAGGCGGTGCGGAAGTGCGTGGAGTACATCAAAGCCGGCGACATCTTTCAGGTGGTCTTCAGCCAGCGGCTGGAAGTGCCGTTGCGCACGCACCCCTTCGAGGTTTATCGCACCCTCCGCGTCGTCAACCCCAGCCCGTTCATGTTCTATGTCCGCACCCCGAGCGTCACCCTGGTGGGCAGCTCGCCGGAGGTGATGGTCCGGGTGGTGGACGGGCAAGTCACCGTGCGTCCCCTGGCCGGCACGCGGCCGCGGGGCCGCACCGAGGAAGAAGACCGTCGCCTGGCCGAGGAGCTGCTCAACGATCCCAAGGAGCGGGCCGAGCACGTGATGCTGGTCGATCTGGGACGCAACGACGTGGGCCGGGTAGCCCGCTATCGCTCGGTCGAAGTGAGCGACGTGATGAGCATCGAACGCTACAGCCACGTGATGCACATCACCTCCAACGTCAGCGGACAACTGCAATCCGGCAAGAATGCCTTTGACGCCCTGCAGGCCTGCTTGCCGGCGGGCACGGTATCCGGCGCGCCGAAGGTCCGGGCCATGCAGATCATCGACGAACTGGAGCCGCATCGCCGCGGCCCGTACGCCGGGGCCGTCGGCTATGTCGACTTCGCCGGCAACATGGACACCTGCATCGCCCTGCGGACCGTCGTGATCCATGACGACAAGGCCTACGTTCAGGCCGGGGCGGGCATCGTGGCCGACAGCGTGCCCGAAAACGAATGGAACGAGACCCTCAACAAGGCCCGCGGCTTACTCCGCGCCATCGAACTAGCGGAACGACGGGTTGCGGGCTGATTGTTTGGACGGTTTCGCGGCCCTTGACGGCGGCTGCCGCGAAGCAATCGCAGACCCAGCCTTCAAAAACGGTAGCTGACGTTAGCAGTGTGAACTAGGCACTCCATGCCTGACATCTCCACCGTCGCCTGAGCGTCAGGCAATCCGTAGGTCAGGCATCTTATGCCTGACAAATTCACGCTCGCCCGAGCGTAGGAGACTTCTGTCAAATATTTCTGGATTGACCACAGGGTATCGGGGCTAACGACCCTTCCGGAATAACCACATGCACCAGGCGGCCCATCCTGACCGAAACGCCCCGCCAACGCGAGGGACGATCCCCTATTTGCGCTGGTGGGTCGGCGGGTTGCTGTTCTCGGTGACGGTCATCAACTACATCGACCGCCAGACTCTCGGCGCCCTCGCCCCGATTCTGAAACAGGAGTTCCACTGGACGAATCAGGACTATGCCGACATCCTCAACGCCTTTCGCATCGCCTACACGATCATGCAGGCCGTCTTTGGGCGGCTGCTGGACCTGATGGGGACGCGGCAGGGGCTGGGTCTGAGCGTCCTGCTCTACTCAATCATCGCCGCCGCCACCGCCTTGGCCCAGGGGAAGCTCAGCTTTGCGTTTTTCCGCTTCCTGCTGGGCGGCGGCGAGGCGGCCAACAATCCGGGCGGGTCGAAGGCGGTGGCCGAATGGTTTCCCGCCCGCGAACGAGCCTGGGCGGTGGCGTTGTTCGATAGCGGTTCGTCGATCGGTGGAGCGGTGGCCCCGCTCATCGTGGTCGGCATCCACAAGTATTTCGGAAGCTGGCGGCCGGCCTTCCTGATTACCGCCAGCCTCGGATTCTTGTGGTTCCTCGCT
>JAJYGU010000236.1 GCA_021784975.1 Planctomycetota bacterium | reverse complement strand
GTGCAGGGCTGGTGCTGCCAAACCAGTCGCAGGGCCTCGACTTCCTGTTCACCGAGGGAGGGGATTTTTGGGGCCATGATGCTCCTGCCATGTTACGGCACGTGTCGTACAACCGTTATTTATACGACAACCGCCGTAAGATGTCAAGAGGGCCAAGCGAGATTTTTTCCCGGAGGAGAACCTAGCCCGGATTATTCACCGCGGAGGGCGCCGAGAAAAGGATGAAGGCGGAGGGAAGAGGGCGGAAGGGGAGCCGGCTCGATTTTGCATTTTGCACTTTTCATTTTGCCTTTGGCATTTTCACCCTGCATCCTCATCCTCTGCCGTTCTACGGATAATCTGGGCCAATGGCCGGTAGGGTCCGAGAACCCGGCACTCCGCCGAGGAAAGCGTCGGAGACCCTGGGCGCCGAATCGCAGAACAACAAACGCGACAGCCACGCCCGCCGCGGGGATATCACGAAGGCGGCACACGCGATGTCCGGTATGCTTGCCGCCGCGCACGGCGTACCAACGCGCGACGACCGGTTCGCCCTACGGCGTGGTCCGGCGGATCAGATTCCGCACCGGCTCGCCCCGCACGTAGACCTTCGGCGTCCCGTAGATGCTCGATCCCAAGACTTCGTAGCGGCCCACGTAGGCCGGTCCGTAATAGGCGGCGTAAGGGGCGTAGTAGCTGGCGTAGGGAGCATAGTAACTGGTGTAGACGGAGGCTGGCGGGTAGTACGCCACATACGGCTCCGCGACTGGGGCGTAGTAACTCGCGTAGGTTACGGCCGGAGCGTAAGCTGTGTAAGCAGCTTGTACCGGCGCGTAGGCCACCTGCGGAACCCCGCAAGCACATTGGGCCAACGCCGTAGACGAAGCCAAAGCCAATACCACGGCAAGAGCCAAGATCGCGCATCCTCGGAGCATGGTGCTTCCCTCCTCGTTCTCTGGGTTGTAGCTCGCGCCCCCCTGAGTGAATCCTACCGTCATTCTACCAACAGTGCCATGTGCCGCCAAGTAACCATGCAGCACGGGTCGCAAGGGGACAGGCACATTTTTCGCCCTCGAAGGGCTGAAAAATGAGCCAGTCCCCGACCCCGCTCAGCGAATGTAGTAGTAATACGGCGAATAATAGGTGGTGTAGGGAGTGTAGAGACTGGTGTAGGGGGTGTAGTAGTAACTCGTGTAAGGAACGTAGTAGCTGGTGTAGGGAGTGTAGTAGCTGGTGTACGGCGTGTAGTAGGTGCTGTACCCCGGGGCGTAATACGTTGTGTAGCCCGGCGCATAGACCGCCGCTGCACCGCAACCACATTGGGCAAGCACCGGCGATGCCGCACCGAGCACCAGTGCGACCGCCACCATCACCGCAAAGAGTCGTCTGAACATGACCTGGTCCCTCCTCGCTCGTGGAAAGTGATACGTTAGCCCCCGATCCGCAGTTCACCTTATTCTACGGAGCCGGCGTGGTCCGGCCAAGGGTCTGGCGGCTGCCGAAATAGCAGAGGCCCACGGCCGAATCCGGCGATCGGTTCGGGCGGGAGGGGCTATGCCGCCATCGGCCCTGGGTGGCCCAGGTTGTTCACGGAACCGCGGAGGACGCAAGAGACGCGGAGAAAAAGGGCGGAGGGCGGAGGGGCGAGGGGGAGGGGGGACGGCCACCATCCCTGTTGCCCATCTTTTATCCCTCCGCCCTCATCCCTAATCACTTTGCGTCCTCCGCGTCCTCGGCGGTGGATAATCCCGGGCTGGTCGACAGCCGCTGGCCGGGCGGTTAGACTCTTTTCCGGGCAACGGTCCTACGAGAGAGGGCCTGTGGTGAAAAGCTGTTGGAGATGCGTTCGCTGGGACGTGATCGGCCCGGCGGTGTTCGCCTGGATGCTGGCGGGATCGACCGCCGTCCACGCCGCCGGACCGAGCCGCCCGCTGGATCTTGTTCCGTTCGGCCAATTGAGCGGTTGGGCGGGGCCGAAATCGGGCCACGGCACCGAATTGAAGTCCCTGAAGGCCCTGCCGGCGGAAAGCCGTTGCGTGGGCGTGGTGTGGCACGAGGCCCGCGACGTGCGGGAAATCCGGGCCCGCTTTGCGGGCTCGGCCCAGGTGGCCGGGGTGGCGGTCGAATACTGGTTTCACACCTGGCCGGGCCCGCCGCCGGTCGGGCCGACCATCGAGGATCCGCTCGACGATCCCTGGCAGGGCGAGTGGCTCACCGCCCAGGTCGAGCGCGGTTTCCGGGATGGCGTCAACATTTTCAGCTTCAAGCCGCTGAACAGCTCGGAGAACCGCCGCGCCCACAATCTGCCCGGCGTGACCTACCGCCGCACGCTGAAGGTGCGGCTGGTGCTGCCGGCCGGCGGCCCGCGGCTGGAGTCTTTGGAAATGTCGTCCGACACGGTGCTCAAGCCGCTGGCCTTCCGCATCGAGTTCGGCTGCGGCGAGAAGTCGCCCACCCGCTGGGACGGCAAGTTGGAGATTTTCAACGGGATCCTCGTATCGGCCCGCCCCTGGGGCTTCGAAGGGCAAGATCGCTTCGAGCCGCCATTTTCCTGGAGGGGCGTGGCCACCGGGTATCCCAAAGGCATCGTAGCCGAGGTACTGGCCTCGTCACCCTCGCCGCCGGGCTCCAACGATATCACCGTGGTCACGGTTCAGGCCCAAGGGGACAGGCACATTTTTCGGCCTTTAGGCGTGTACCAGGGATCTGGCGAAACCGGCCGAAAAATGAGCCAGTCCCCGGCCAACCGCACGTTCTCCTTCAGCACGCTCGACCTGGAGCGCGGGCCGATCTATGTCCCCGACCTGTGCGCCCTGGTGGCCAAGGTCGATGATCCGCGCCACTTTTCGGCCGACTATCCAGCTCGCGGCCGCACGATCCGCGACGAGATCCCCCACGAGCCGGAGCAGACCTTCCAACGGGCCAGCCGGGAGATACCGCCGCTAGATCCCTGGGTCCGGCAGAATGGCGACCGAGTGTATCTGCCGGTGGCCGCCGACGCAAGCTGGCAAAAGTTCGCCGTGGAATACGGCGGCGACGTCTTTTTCGGCAAGAGCGAGACCAAGGCCAAGGGGGCCGAACTGAAGCGCCTCCAGTGGCCGGGCGACGTGATCCGCTTCCGCCTCGGCACCATGCGGGCCGGCGCCGGCGCGGTCCCGTACTATCGCGAAGACCACAAGGCCCAGGTGGCGATCGCCGAGGACTGCCTGCCGATCGTCATCAACCGCTGGCAGTGCGACGGGCTGCACTATGAAGAAGAAGCCTTCGCCACCCTGCTCGAGGGTCCCTTGGATCCCAACGATCCGCGGCGCAGCGAGCAGACGCCGGCCGTGCTCATGATGCAACTGCGGGTTCACAACCCCGGAAACGAAGCGGCGCGGGCGGCCTGCGTGCTGTCGATCGAGCCGCGCGAAAAGCTCTTGCTCGCCAATCATCGCGTCTACGCCCAGGCCGACGCCCGCCGGCTGCGGATGGTGGTGCTTCCGCCCACTGGGGCCGAGACCAGGCTGGCCGACAACCGCGTCGTCGCGCAATTTGGCGTGCCTGCCGGCGGAATGGAAACCCTGGCGGTCTGCATCCCGTTTGTGTCCGACTTGGGCGATGACGACGCGGCACGGCTGGAATCGCTCGGCTATGCCCGACAGCGCCAGCGGGTGGCGGACTATTGGCGGGCCATGATTGCCAAGACCACGCGTTTCACCACCCCCGAGCCGCAGTTCAACGACTTGGCCCGCGCGCTGATTCCGCACATCCACATCAGCACCACCAAGGACCCGAAGAGCGGCCTGTATATGGTCCCGGCCGCCAGCTTTGGGTACCAACTGTTTGCCAACGAGTGTTGTTTCCAGGTGCTCCTTCTGGACGCCCTCGGCGACACCCAACGGGCCACGCAATACCTCAAGACACTCACCGAATTGCAGGGCAGCCGCTCGTTCCCCGGCAACTACCTCGAACCGCACGACGGCGTCTTGCACGGCGCCCGCGTCGACGACGAATATGATTACACGGCTCACAACTACGGCCTCGATCACGGCACCGTGTTGTGGACCCTGGCCCGGCACTACTTCTACACCCGCGACGCCGAATGGCTCAAGGCCACCCTGCCACACATGCTCAAGGCAGTCGAATGGATCGAGCGGCAACGGGCGACGACCAAGAAGACCGACCTCCAGGGAAACCGCGTGCTGGAATACGGACTGCTGCCCGCTGGACACCTGGAAGACAATTCCGATTGGGGATACTGGTTTTCGGTGAACGCCTATTGCGTGGCGGGCATGATCGACATGGCGGCGGCTATGCGGGAGATTTATCACCCCGACGCGGAGCGGCTGGGTCGGCAAGCCGCCGCCTACCGCGACGACTTTCGCGCCGCCGTAGTGCGGGCGACGGAGTTGACCCCGGTGGTGCGGATGCGCGACGGCACCTACTCGCCGTGCGTACCGACGCGGCCCTATCAGCGGTTTCGCTATTTCGGGCCGCTGCGGGTGCAATACTATAGCCGGTATCATCGGCCGATAGGGGACAGGCCCATGTGTTCGGCCAACGCTTCGTCGGCAAAAAGCGTCCTCGCGCCGAAAAATGGACCGGTTCCCGTGCCGAAAGGGGACAGGTCCATGTTTTCGGCCAACGCTTCGTCGGCAAAAAGCGTCCTCGCGCCGAAAAATGGACCGGTTCCCGTGCCGAAAGGGGACAGGTCCATGTTTTCGGCCAACGCTTCGTCGGCAAATAGCGTCCTCTGGCCGAAAAATGGACCAGTCCCCTGCTTCCGGCTGTCGGCCACCCGCGAAGTGCTCTATGGCCCGATGATCTTCCTGAATCTGGGGCTCTTTGATCCGCAATCGCCGCTGGCCAATTGGGTGCTCGACGATTGGGAGGACAATCTTACGCTCTCCAGTTCGGGGGGCTTCAACGTCCACGGCTTCACCGACGACCGCTACTGGTTCAGTCAGGGCGGCATGGTGTTCCAGGCCAACCTGCAGAACCCGATCCTCGTGTATCTCGAGCGGAACGAGATCCCCGCGGCCATTCGCGGCATCTACAACGGCCTGGTGGCTTGCCTGTATCCCGAGGTACATGCGCTGACCGAAGAGTTTCGCGAGTGGCAGCACGCCTCCGGGCCATTCTACAAGAGTCCCGACGAAGCCCGGTTGGTGAACCGCATCCGCGATATGCTCGTGTTGGAGGCGGGCGACGACCTGCTGCTGGCGGCCGGAGTGCCGCGACGGTGGCTGGCCTCCGGGCCGGGCGTTCGGGTGGATCGCGTCAATTCACTCTTCGGACCGGTTGGGTTTTCGATGCGGGCGGAGCGGAATACGCAGAAGGGGACAGTCCCATTTTTGTGGCCTCCTGCCACAAAAATCGGGACAGTCCCCAGGAAGATTGTCATAGCCCACGTCAAGCCGCCGACGCGGAATCCGCCCAAGCATCTCTGGCTTTGCGTCCGCTTGCCGGAAGGCAAGCAGATCGCCGCGGTCGAGATCAACGGCCGGCCGTGGAAGAATTTCGACGCGCGCCGAGAGCGCATCGAGCTGCCGCAGAGCGGCAAGCCGCTGGACATTGTGATCCATCCTTAGCGTGCGCCGCAAAGTGGTCCCCCTCTCCGTCGAGGAGAGGGCCAAATCGGTTCCCCTCTCCCTCCGGGAGAGGGCAGGGTGAGGGGCCCTTGTAAGACGGCGATCCGTCGTAAGTTGTAGGCTCGCATATGCTGCGAATGTTGACAACACCCCACTCGGCCGCAAGAATAAGCGTGGTGGAAGTGGTGTCGCTTTGGAGGTGGATCGCCCTGTCCGAAGGAGGATGCTAACGTGAAAATCGAAGTCGATCGGGAAGAAGACGGTCGATGGATTGCCGAGGTTCCCGAACTACCGGGAGCGATGGTGTACGGGCAGAGCCGGGAGGAGGCCGTTTCAAAGGTCCAAGCTTTGGCGCTACGCGCGGTTGCCGATCGGCTTGACCATGGTGAGTCCATTCCAGAATTGGACGAACTGTTCGTCTTCGCACCATGAGTCAGTGGCCATCGACAAAGGCCCCGCAGGTTCTCAGCGCCATGATTCAAATCGGTTGGTCGGTCAAACGTGAAGGGAAGGGTTCTCATCGCGTGCTTTCTCGGCAGGGATGGAGCGATTACATCTTTGCATTCCACGATCGGGAAGAGATTGGACCGCGGATGCTCGCCAGGATTGCGAAACACACCGGGTTGAGGCCGGAAGATTTGTAGGAAGAGCTGATCGCGGCAGATCGGGCCAGACGGTACCTCCCACTTGAAACCATTGAGCCTCTGGACTGAAAACCAACAGGAATGCAAGAAAATTCGAAAACTGGTTCGAATTCAGGCGGTCGAGCCGTTGGAGAGGTTTCGGGTGCGATTGCGTTTTACCGACGGCACGATGCGAGACGTAGATCTGGAACCATACCTCCGCGGGCCCATGTTTGAGCCCATTCGTAACCACCCCGAAGTCTTTCGCGCGGTGAAGGTTGACCCGCGACTGGGCACCATCGTCTGGGAGAACGGAGCGGACATCGATCCCGACGTCCTTTATAAAGGTCTGACGCCGGCGTGGATGGAAACGGAAGCGACGGCCGCCGGAACCGGCTCGCTTGCGACTCCGGGGATCAAAATGGAGTAGCCTCTCGCAAGAAGGCTTTGGGGGAAGAACGAGGTCGGGGCTGTTCTTCCGGGCGCGCACCCCGATTCCTCGCGAAAATCGTTCTGACCTCTCCTGACGCGTGATTGCATAAGCGAAGGTCTATGCAGATGGGAGTGGACGTCGTACTTGAGGATGAGGCCGGAGAGGGCAAGGAGGAATTGTTTGATACAAAGAATCACTTTAGCCATCTCCTCTTCCTACCGGACATCGAGACGACAGTCTTGCTTAGATCCATCGATCCGTATGACGACACGATCTTCAATCAGATTCAGATTCCGCAGTTGATCTCAGAACTGGAGGCCATGCGGACCAGAGTCACCAATGAATCGTTCCGAAAGCTGGCGATTCAGCAGCTCGAACAGGCCAGACTCGCGGGCTTGCAAGAAGAGACCATTCGACTTTACGAAGCCGCCGTTACGAAAGTGGACGCACGACCGGTAGTGGAGCAGCTTGATGCTCTCATTCAGTTTGCACGAAAGGCGCAGGGTCAGGCACACATCCACCTGAGGTTTCGCGGCGACTGAAAACGCTTTGTTGGCGATGCAGAGCGACTCCCGCTTCACCCTCACCCTGCCCTCTCCCGGAGGGAGAGGGGACGATGCCGCACCGCAGCCCCTTGCTCCGCGGCCATCGGTCAAGTACGGTAGACGTAATAATTGACCGATCACGCCCAAGCAGACCCGCAGAGGAGCCTTGTTCCATGAGCAGCATGCACAAAACGGCGGCCACCCGCGTCACGCGCCGCAGCTTCCTTGGTCGCACCGCACTGGCTGCGGGCGCGTGCGGGCTGCCCAGCCTCGTGCCGGCCTCGGTCTTGGCCGCAGCCGCGCCGAGCAACCGGATCCATGCGGCCTTCATTGGCTTGGGCAACCAGAGTACAGTGGACCTGCCCGCTTTCTTGCAGCACGACGACGTGCAGGTAGTGGCCGTCTGTGACGTCAACACCGCCAGCCACGGCTACCGCACCCCTCAACAGTTCCTCGGCCGCAAGCCGGGCCAGGACTTTGTGAACGCCTACTATGCCAAGAAGACCGGCCTGGGCAGCTACAAGGGCTGCGATGCCTACAACGACTTTCGCGAAGTGCTCGGACGCCGCGATATCGACGCCGTGGTGATCATCGTCCCCGACCACTGGCACGCGCTCATCGCCATCGCGGCGGCCAAGGCCGGCAAGGACATCTATTGCGAGAAGCCGCTATCGCTGACCGTCCGGCAAGGCCAGGCGATGGTCAAGGCGGTGCGAAAATACCAACGGGTGCTGCAAACCGGCTCGATGTACCGCTCCAGCCCCGCTGCCCGCTTCGCCTGCGAGCTGGTCCGCAACGGCCGCATCGGGCAGCTCCAGCGAATCGTCACCGAGGTGGCCGAAAACAATGCCAAGAGCCCCGGGCCGGGCTGGAAGCCCATGCCGGTGCCGGTAGGTTTTGATTACCCAATGTGGCTCGGTCCGGCGCCCGACGCCCCCTATCACATCGACCGCTGCCTGTACCGCTTCCGCTTTATCGCGGACTACTCGGGCGGGCAGACGACCAACTTCGGCTGCCACAGCAATGGGATCGCCCAATGGGGCGTGGGCGCCGATCGAAGCGGCCCGGTGGAGTTCGAAGACCTGGGGGCGGAGTTTCCCGAGCCGGGCAGCCTGTTTACCACCGCCACCAAGGTCAATTTCCGTGCCCGCTATGCCAACGGCGTCGAGCTGATCTGCAAGACGACTAAACGCGGCTTCGGCGTCCGCTTTGAGGGGACGGAGGGCTGGGTCGAGTTCGCCTACTCCGGCGTTTCCACCTCGCCACGGTCGCTGAAAGACTCGAAAATCAAGCCCGACGAGATCCATCTGCCCGTCAGTGTGCCAAGCCGCCTCGAGAACTCCCCGCGATACTATTCGCCCGACCACGCCCGCAGTTTTCTCGACTGCGTGAAGTCGCGGCGAGACCCGGTCGAGTGCGTAGAGATCGGGCACCGCACGGCCAGCCTCTGCCACCTGGGCAACATCGCCATGATAC
>JAJYGU010000264.1:6678-8654 GCA_021784975.1 Planctomycetota bacterium | reverse complement strand
GAGGGGAGACTTTCAAGCACCGCCGTCAGTGAGCGGCGGCGGTAGGCTATCGGCGGGGCTCGGTTCATCCCAACCCACCAGGCTAACCCGGATTATTCACGGCCGCATCGAAACCCGAAGCGTAAGCGAGGACGGCCACACGACTTAGCCTCGCTTACGCTTCGGGTTACGATTGCGCAGTCTGCGCAACGGGCATGCGGCGGCGGTAGAGTCGAGATGTGGCGCGGTGGGGTAGGCTTCGACATACTCTGTGTCGGGGTTTCCCCGTCTGTGTCTCAATAGTCGCATGCCGTGCTCCGTTTCCACACCCCGCTCATCGAACCGGACTTGCGAATTTCCCGCATCCGGCTCTCGGACAAAGGTTTCACGTTGTCGCCCACGGAAGGTTGCGCGTGCGTGTCTGAAGCTGGATCAAGCCCAGCGTCTGTTCGAGGTATTCATCCGGGAAGTGTGACGTTCCCTGGCCCCGAAGCTTGTGCTTGGCGCACAACCACGGTCGTAGCCGATGCCGGGCGTGGCGATCCACGATCCGGTAGGCTTTGCTGACGGGACCCAAGCAGAAATAGTTCGCCCACCCCACCAACATGCGGTTGAGTCGGCTCACGCGGTCTGTTGCGTCCATCAGCGTCCACCGTCGGCCGGTCATCTCGCTGATCTCGCGGCAAATCCCCAAGACCTTCTTCCGTGACGGTCTCGTGCCCAAGTAGGCCCGTCCCGTCTGCGTCGAGTAGCACCGGCCAATGGTATATCCCAAGAAATCGAACGATTCGTCCGGTAGCCGACACACATGCGTCTTTGCCTCATTGACCGTCAGTTTCAGCTTCTGCATCATGGCCCGCATCGTGGTCATCGCCGCTTCGGCGGTGCCGTGACAGCAGATCACGAAATCATCGGCATAGTTGACGATCTTCGCGCCAAGCCGCTTTTCGTGTCCCAATACCTTCCAGCCCAAAATGAACCGTCGCATGTAGAGATTGCTCAACAGCGGCGAAATCGGCGCCCCTTGTGGGCTGCCGCGTTTCAAGTCCTTGTTGCGAGTCGTTCGTTGCGTTCTCCCACGTTCGTCCGTCTCTTCCACCGGTGCTATCAGCCACATCTTAATGAGGTGTAGCATGTGCCGATCGCTAACGCGACGGGCCACCGATTTCATCAACTCGGCGTGGGGAATGCTGTCGAAATACCCGCTCAGGTCCGCGTCAACCACCTCCCTATGCCCCGTGTTCACCAACGCATGGATCGCGCGAATCGCGTCCAACGCGCTGCGTTGCGGTCGGTAGGCATATTGCTCCGGCTGCAAGTCGGCCTCGAAGATCGGCTCCAAGACCATCAGTGCCGCCGTCTGCACGACACGATCCGTGACCGTCGGAATGCCCAACGGTCGCGTGCGTCCCGACTGGCCGGGCTTCGGGATGTTCGCCCGCCGCACGGCTTGCAGTCGATACGTCTTCTCCTTGAGTTTCTCCGTCAGTTCGTCCAGCCAGAGTCCTACTACGGACCTCTCCGTCACCCCACACGGCCCGGCCTGTCCCTCGCGGGCGTCCGGTTGGAAGTCACACGCCTCCACCGCTGGGGCTTCCCGTGTTGCGTTGAACCTCCCTGTGCATGCATGCCGTCGCTACTACCCCGGTGGGACTGCCGGTTCATGTCGTTCGTCCTCCCCGGCAACGGCGGCCTTCCCCGTTATTCAGGCGGGTCGGCTCCCACATCACCCTTTTCGAGGCCTGCTCAGCGTTCACTCACGTTACGGCCTGCACGCTCGCCAGGTCGCCTACGCGACCCTCTTCACCAGAAGCTCCGACAGTTTCGTTACCTCCACTGCCGTTCCGATTGCTACCGGCTGGAACGACCAGTTGCCGGGTGGGAATTGCATTCACTGGAGATCAACACCTTTTCACGGCGCACTGAATAATCGGGGTTAGTCCTGCTGGTCACGGTTGGTCGGGCCTAGTGCGCGGACCAGCTCCGCCCCGAAAAAG
>JAJYGU010000264.1:0-6668 GCA_021784975.1 Planctomycetota bacterium | reverse complement strand
CGGTTAGCCCGGATCATTCACACCTCCGGACGTGCGCTACGCAGGGTGCGCAATCGTAACCCGAAGCGTAAGCGAGGCTAAGTCTTGTAGCCGTCCTCGCTTACGCTTCGGGTTGCGATGCGGCCATGAATAATCCGGGTTAGTCCTGCTGGTCACGGTTGGTCGGGCCTAGTGCGCGGACCAGCTCCGCCCCGAAAAAGACCACCGCGCTGGCATAGTAGAACCACACCATCACCGCGATGAAGGAGCCGACCACCCCGTAGACGCTGTAATGGCCGCCAATGAGAAACAAGACCAGGAAATGCTGGCCGATCTGCAAGACCAACGCGGCCAACAGGCCGCCACAGAGGGCATCCCGCCAACGCACCATTGCCCGCGGAATCGTGCGGTAGACAAGCCCCAGCGAGGCGGCATTTATCAGGATCGTCGTCAGCCATTGGACAGCTATCCAGGTGGCCTGGCCCAAGGGCAGGTTGGTGTAGAAGTATTTGACGCCGGAAAGGACTATGTTGGCTGCGAACAGCAGGATCACCAGCCCGCTGATCCCCAGCAACATCAGGAAGGCGACCAGTCTTTCGTACAGAATGGTCCCGAGGGTGGTCCGCCAATCACCGGCGGGCTTCTCGGCATCTCCCCAAATGCTGTCGAAGATGGTTTCCAACTGTGCGAACACACCCAGGGCGGCCAACATCAAGGTCACGACACCTAGCGTCCCGCCCACGGCTGCCTGTCCTCGGACGGCCATCAAAATCACCTGAAGTTGGTCTGCCAGCCAAGGGCCGATATTTTGGCGAACCAGATGCAGCATCTCCCGCTGGCGGCCCTGGACTTCGCCGGACACCCTGGCAACCACCCCCACCACCGCGATCAAAGTGAGGCACAAGGGAAACAACGAAAAGGCGGCGTAATAGGCTAATGCCGCGCTATGCAGCGAGCCCCGGTCGCGGCCCCAACGCTGAAGGCTGGTCTTCAACGCGGGCCAGAACTGACTGCGAATCCAGCCGAGCACGGTCAGCGCCCTCCCGCCTCAGTTCCGGCGACCCGGCGACTCCACGGCGGCCTCGGACATCTCCGGATCTCGGCAAGGTCGCCAACTCAGTAGGGCCCCGTACGGATTTTTGTGTCACACGGCTGGTCCCAAGGGGACAGTCCCATTTTTGTGGCGTCCTGCCACAAAGATCAGGACAGTCCCCTCAGTAGGGTGCGACAAACGCAGGCCCGACGCCGGTGCGGCCGCCAGGGACCGTACGCCTGCCGGCGTAGACCGGCGGCAGAAAAGCGGGAATCTCGCGCATGTTGGCCCGGAAACCGTTGAAGCTGTGGACCCCGGAGAAACCGCTAAACGCTGGCCCAGCGTCGAACCCGCTGTAAGGGTGGCGGCCGCCGATCGCATACTCAGGCCCAAAACTGCGGCCAGCCGCGCGGAGGTAACCGCTTCCGTTTGCTACTGCCGTAGGCGCAACCTGAGCGGCCGGACTGCCCACAAAGTTGGGGTTGCCTATGCCGGCAAGGACGTTGGCAAGCGTCGGATCGCCTACTACCGCAGTACCTTGCACTACCGCAGCGCCCCCCATAACCGCCGGACCAGCCGCAGCCGCTGGGCCAGTTGTAGCCACCGGACCAGCCGTAACCGCCGGACCAGTGACCGACATCGGGCCAGCCGTAGCCGCCGGGCCGCCGACGGCGATGGGACCGCCGAGGCCGTCAGACGCCCTGGTCGTGTCGGCCAATAACCACGCGGAACCTAGGACCGCCGCCGCCACGAACCCATATCCATACCCTCGACGCATATCCCCTCTCCTTTCCAGGATCTAATGTTCCTCCCGCCGTCAGCCCGACTGTCTAATTCTATACACGTCGCCCCTGAATCGGCCAACTTGACGAGACGTGCCGAAAGGCGAACGGCGGGACGCTTTGTCAGTAATAAGGGCACACGCGACACAGCGGGTTCGTTCCGAAGGCGCTGGTCCTGCGAAACTCCTGAAACCGCGGGCCATGCCAAATCTCGGCGAATTCCCGCTCAAGGATGTTTCCCATAACCGCGCCCCGGTCTGAGCCAAACAAGGCGCAACAGGGGGCCACGTCTCCGTTGGCGCGGATGAACACGTACTCCCACGGTTGCAGGCAGCGAGGAAAGGCGCTGGGCGGCAGTCCGTCCCGCCGAAACCAACAGGTAACCTCCAAGCCGAGATCGTTGCCCAACGGGAGCAACGCCTGTTCGTTTACCGCCGCCAGCGCCTCAGGCGACGGGCACAAACCGGCCGCGACCCCGTCGACCGGAATGGGGTGCATGACGGAAACATTGTCGAAACCCAACTGGGCAGCCAGTCGCAGGATGTCTCCGATTTCAGCGAGATTCTGGGTGCTGACCACCACGTTCATGCCCACCCTTAGGGCCCGCCCGCGTTGCTTTCTGGCTTGGGTCACGAAGCCCTGGACGGAGCGTTTCCAACCTCCGAAGTCTGCGCCAACGCGAGCGTTCTCGAACGTCGTTGGCTGCGCTCCGTCGCAGGAGATGCTGACCGAGAAGACGTTGCTTCGAGCTAAAATGGCCTTTTGCACCCGCGGACTCAGCAATGTCCCGTTGGTGTAGAACTGGCAACCGGTCTTGCGTTCCGCCAGAATATCGACGAAGGCGAAGAACTGGGGGTTCATCAGGGGCTCGCCAATGCCGCTGAGAATCACCGGCGCGGTCGACCGAGGCAGACGGTCCAAGATGCGTCGAAAATCCGCTTCCTCCATGTGCCGACCAGAGCCTGTCTCTCGGGCGTGCGAACAGCAAGGGCAACGTAGATTGCACCGACTGGTGGCCTCGATCTGCACGGTCCGGGGAAATCGGCGAGGACGTTCGGCGACCGCGTAGCGCACCGCCAGTTTCAGCGGAAGGCGCCGCCAGGACTCCCCATGGCCCAACCTCGAGAGGCTGTGTCTCAGCTTGTCTTTGATGCTAGCGGTTTTCACGACTCGGGATGTTGGGCTGGTCAGGACTTGCGCCCGTCCACCATCGTCGTGGCATCCAGCAGGTCTGTGAACCTTTCAAAGTGACGACGGTATGCACAAGTATTGCACTCGGAATGGGCCAAACAATCCTCAAGTCAAAGCCAAAGCCCCCATTTTGTAACATGGATTATGGATAGGACGGGATGATCGAACAAATAAGCCTTACGCAACTAATTGCTGCGTAAGGCTTTGTGATGTGCCCCCTGTAGGACTCGAACCTACAACCCTCTGATTAAGAGTCAGATGCTCTGACCAATTGAGCTAAGGAGGCCTTTCTCGACACCGGCCGGAAGGTATTGATCTTCGGCACAGGTTCGCTGGTTAATCCGCGCCGTTTGACTGACACCGGGCGTTTTTCCGATTGCCGATCCTCCCAATGCCACGATGATAAGTGATCCACGCCCGATTATACCACCTCTCGCCCAGGTGCCAAGGGCGGCGGAAATGTATTCGCAACTTCTTACCTCACCGCTTGTTGCGCCTTGTTACGCCACTAATTCGCCAGGGGAACCCGGGGGCGACGGTTTCAGCGGCTCTTGTAGGCGTGCCGCCAAACCGTGGCGAGGGTTGCCAGGCCCTCCCCGATTGGTGCCGGTGATCGGACTTCGCTTTGACCCAATTCGGCCCAGCCATCTGGTCGCCGCCGACAAACAGTCCTAAAATAGATAGTGTTTCCTCCGCGGGTAAACCGAGAAGGAACGGGGGGGCGAACTGGATTCGACCGGGCAGTGTGAAGTGCCAGTGGCGCGCCGTGGTTGGTCAGCAGGCCACGTAAAAAGCAGACCACTAAATTTCAATTGCCGAGTACAACCTCGCAATGGCCGCCTAACAACAGGTAGCCCCGGCTGAGGACCTTCGCCGGAGAGGTCCGACTGCCGGCCACAAATCCGGATCGTTTTGGGTCACCGTCGGGTACGCCCAAGACTAAAAATCGTTCCCGGCTAGCGGCTCTTGCACCCAGTCGGTTGGGGGCCAGGGCGGCGAAGGCGTAAATCATCCGACTACGCGCGTAGAAGCTTGCACGGAAATGTCGCGGGACGCGGGTTCGATTCCCGCCGCCTCCACATGAGTCCGCGTGCACCGAGGTACAACCTCGCAACCCCCGGCAATACCGGGGGTTTTCGTTTCTTGCTCCAAGCCCTTATCACTTGCCCGGAACCGTCCAGGGAAGCCAATAAGCCTGGACCAGCGTGACCAGTCCGACCAACAAAGGCCAGGACGAGGCTGTGCAAGAAGACGAAGCGGAGGATGGGCCCTTCGCCGCCGGTTTGTTCCGTGGCTACGGCTGCCACCACGATGCTTTGCGCATCGATGATCTTGCCCACCACGCCGCCCGTGCTGTTGCTGGCTGCAATAAGCACGGGATTGAGCCCCAACTGGCCGGCGGTGATGTGCTGCAGACTGCCGAACCCAAGGGATCGTAGGCTTGCACCCATGTCACTGCAGAAAACCTCCGCGATGACTACATCATAAAGTGGGGGGTGGGGTGCGGAAAGAGGCCGCCTGGTTGGGCCGCTCGGTTGCCGTGTCGAGGCCGGCATGCTAGGCTGAGGGCCCGGCAATTCCTTCCCCGACGGAGAAGACCAATGTTCGCATCGCTTCGAAGACTGCCACTCATGCGCTCTGTGACCTGTGCCGTTGGCGTCTTGGCTGTGTTGCTCGCCGGCCCTCTTGATTCCGCCCGATCCGCCGAACACCACTCGCCTCCGCGGCTGAAGCGGGCGGACGCCTTCTTGGGCATCCACTTCGACTTTCACGCCGGCCCCGACTGCAAGGAAATCGGCAAACATACCACTCCGGCCATGGTCGAGAACATCATCGACCTGGTTCACCCCGACTACCTTCAGTGCGATTGCAAAGGCCATCCCGGACTGTCGAGCTATCCGACCAAGGTGGGCAATCGGGCGCCGGGCATCATCGGCGATCCGCTCCGCGTGTGGCGGCAAGTAACGGCCGCCTGCGGCGTCTCGCTCTACATGCACTACTCGGGCGTATGGGACTCCGAAGCGATCCGCAGACATCCCGCCTGGGCCGCGGTGGACGCCAAGGGCAAGGCCAGCCCCAATGCCACTTCCCCGTTCGGCTCCTACGACGATCAGTTATTGATCCCGCAGCTTCGCGAGCTAGCCGGCGTCTACGGGGTGGACGGGGCGTGGGTTGACGGCGAATGCTGGGCCGCCGTGCCGGACTATGGCGCCGCGGCAGTGAAGGCCTTTCGCCAGGCCAGCGGCATTCAAGAAGTGCCCCGCAAGCGCGGCGATCCCCACTGGTTCGAGTTCCTCGAGTTCAACCGCGAGGCCTTCCGTAACCACTTGCGGCACTACGTCGCCGAGGTGAAGAAGACCAATCCGAACTTCGAGATTTGCAGCAATTGGGCATTCTCCGATCTCATGCCGGAGCCGGTTTCCGCGCCCGTCGACTTTCTCTCGGGCGATTTTTCGCCGGAGAATAGCGTGAATTCGGCGCGTATCTCGGCCCGCTACCTGGCCGAGCAGGGCAAACCCTGGGACCTCATGGCGTGGAGCTTCGCGCGTCAGCCGGGCAAGGCGGGCCACCCCTGGACGCAGAAGACGGCGGTGCAACTCGAGCGCGAGGCCGCCGTGGTGCTCGCCCTGGGCGGCGGTTTCCAGGCCTATTTCAAGCAGAGACGCGACGGCTCGATCACGCCCGAACAGATGCCGGTGATGGCCGAAGTCGCCAGGTTCTGCCGCGCGCGGCAGGCAATCTGCCATCATGCCGTGGCCGTGCCGCAAGTGGCGCTGCTCTACTCCACTGCCGCCCACTACCGCAAGCTCAACCGCCTCTTCGCAAGCGAGCCCGCGCCGCTGCTGGGCACCTTGCAGGCCCTGCTGGCGAGCCACTATTCGGTCGAAATCCTCAGCGAGCACCATCTGGCCGGTCGCATGGCCAAGTACCCGCTTATCATCGTGCCCGAATGGGACTATCTCGAGCCGAAGTTCAAAGACGAGCTGGTGGGCTACGTCAAGGCCGGCGGCAGTCTGCTCTTGATCGGTCCCCGCACCGCTGCGCTGTTTGCCAGGGAGTTGGATGTTGCCTTAGGCAAACCACAGCCAGAAGGGCCGATGTGTTTGTCGTGCAATTTCGTACGCTTGAACTCCTACTCTGACAGCGAGGTCATCGCATCCGTTAAGGGCGAATGCCAGGCGGCCGCTCTGGGTGCGAACGCAAGGCCGATCGGCAAGCTAAGCAAGAGCGGCGATCTCACTTCCCCTTCGCAACCCGCTGCCTCGCTGAGGCAATTGGGCAAAGGCCGGATCGCGGCCACGTATTTTACCTTCAGCCACGGCTATGCGAACCGGGCGACGCGCAGCGACGTCGCCCGCGGATTCCTCAACGGCTTGGTGCGGCAACTGTTCCCCCGCCCATTGGTCGAGGTTCGCGGCTCGAACAACGTCGACGTCTGCGTGGCGCGCAATCACGGCAAGCTGCTCGTGAATCTGGTCAACACCTCCGGGCCGCACGAGACACAGCCGATCATCGAGTCCATTCGGCCGGTGGGCCCGCTGTCCGTGGCCATTCGGACCGCGGTTGCGCCGAGCAAGGTCACCTTGGAGCCGGGAGGAAGGCCGCTGGCATCTCGTTACGTCGATGGCAAGATCCACGTTACCGTCCCGCAGGTCGAAATCCACGAGATCATCGTGATTGAG
>JAJYGU010000332.1 GCA_021784975.1 Planctomycetota bacterium | reverse complement strand
TTACCAGTCTCAGGGCACCTTGGGCCGGCAGATCCTCGATGGCAACCGCGAGGTCCGCATCCACGGCATTTCGCGGCTGGTGCGGGCACGAGTGGCCCAGATCCAGGGCATTTCCGGCCACGCCGATCGCCGTGGGCTCTTGAAATGGCTGAGCGCCTTCCAACAGCCGCCCCGCGAGCTTTTTGTCACCCACGGCGAATCCGAGAGCTCGCTGGCGTTTGCCCAGGAAGTCCGCGATAAGCTGCACTGGAACGTCTGCGTGCCCGAGTACCGCCAATCGGTGACGCTCAATGCGAACTGACGCTCCGGTCCCCTCTCCCTCCGGGAGGGCAGGGTGAGGGAAAGAAGGGCAAAGGCGGTCGGGTGGCATGCCCGGAACGGGCGTGACAAGCAAGAGGTGGGCTCTGCCACGCCCTCTCAGGGCGAGCCACCTTATCCAATCAACAACACTACTAGCCGTTTCGGGCCGTGGACGCCGAGGATCAGGATCTTCTCGATGTCGGCGGTGCGGCTGGGGCCGGTGACGATCACGAACTCGCCGCGGCGGTCCGGCTCGGCCACCCGCGGGCCGATTGTGCCCCACGCTGCCGGAAGGTGTTCGGCCAGTTGATCGACGCGAGCGATCACTACGCAGGCGGGCGGCAGATAGCACAAGAGCCGATCCTGAGGCGTGCCGCAATCGATCACGCATGAGCCGGTGTCGGCCAGAAGCACGTCGGCGGTAATGACGCTCACCGATAGCTCAGCCATCCGGCGGGGCTGCCAATCGGACGCGGCCCAATGTACGAGGCCTGGCCGCAATTCTGCCGTTACCTCGCGGACGATCGGTCGGTCCATGCCGCCTAACGAAGTCCAAACTGCCTGCTCGATCAATTCGTCCAGGCGACGTTTGGCATCGTCGATCGAGACACAGCGGATCACCTCGCCTTGCACGGCGGCAAGCTCCTTGGCAAACCGCTCGGCCATGGTGGCGGGGGTGGGCCTTTCGCGCGGCCAGACTTCTGGGACCTGGGGGGCGGCCGCCGGCGGCAGCTTGGCACACTCGGTGCGGACGCGATGCAGGATTGTGTCGCGGCTGTTCATGGTTAATACTCAGTCTTCATCTTGTCGAAAACCTCGGAAGGCTGACGATCTCGCATGGCTTGCCAGTCGCAGTGCGCCCTCACCCTAACCCTCTCCCGGAGGGAGAGGGGACCGGGCGCCCTCTTGGTCTTGCGTGTACTGATTGCCGTGGCGGCGCCACCAGCTTCGGAAGGCGGGTCCGGGTACCTTGGGCAGCTCCCGGCCGCGGGTCCAGGCGCCGAGTTTGCCCGGGTGCCACGGCAGGAACTTCGCCATCCGTACGCCCATCCGCACGCCGGCCATCATCAACTTGTAACGGCTTGGCCCGCCCATGAACCACGCCCAAACCCGCCAGGTGAGCCGCTCAGTCCACGAGTTCATCGGCGACGGCTCGTTGACGGCCCGATGGCGGAGATGGACCAATTGGTGCGGGATGTCGATTTTCACCGGGCATACCTCGCCGCAAGCGCCGCACAGCGACGAGGCGAACGGCAACTTGCCGGCCTGATCGAGTCCGACCAGGTGCGGAGTCAGGATCGAGCCGATCGGACCGGGGTACACCCAGCCGTAGGCCCAGCCGCCGGCCCGGCGGTAGACGGGGCAGGCGTTGATGCACGCCCCGCAGCGGATGCAGTGCAAGGCGGAGGTCGCAGCCGGGTCTTTCAGCACGTTGCTCCGTCCATTGTCCAGCAGGATCACGTACAGTTTCTGGCCCGGCGTGGCCCCGTGGATCAGGTGCGTGTAGCTGGTCAGCTTTTGTCCGGTGCCGCTGCGCGGCAGCAGGTTCAGGAAAAGTGGCAGGTAGGCCGCCTTGGGCAGCATCTTCTCGATGCCGATCAAGGCCACGTGCACCGGCGGCGTGGAGGTAGACAGGCCGCCGTTGCCCTCGTTCTCGACGATCACCAGCGTGCCGGTGTCGGCGAGGGCGAAGTTGCAGCCCGAGGTGCCCATGCCGGCGGCCAGGTACTCTTCGCGGAGGTGCCGGCGGGCGATATCGGTCAGCTTGCTGTGCTCTTCGCTATAGGGCTCGCCCAGTTTCTCGGCGAACAGCCGCCCCACGTCGGCCGCCGACATGTGGATGGCGGGGGTGACGATGTGTACCGGCCGCTGCCCGGCCAGTTGCACGATGTATTCGCCCAGGTCGGTCTCCACCGCCCGAATGCCGGCCTCTTCGAGCACGTGGTTTAATTCCAGCTCCTCACTGAGCATCGACTTCGCCTTGACCACGCTCTTTACTTCATGCTCGGCGGCGATGTCGAGGATATGGCGGTTGGCTTCGGCGGCATCCTGGGCATAGAGCACGGTAGCGCCGCGGGCGGTGATATTACGCTCGAACTCGACTAGCAGCTTGTCGAGATTGGCGATGGCGTAGGTCTTGACCTGCCGGGCCGCCTCGCGCCACTCCTGGAAATAGGGGATGGCGTCGATGACTGCCTGGTTGTGTTTACTCGACCGCTCGGTGGTTGCCCCCAGCGACTTGGGGGCCGAGGGTTCGGAGAGCCCGGCGGTCAGGGACTTGAGGAAGGCGGCGCCGGCTAGGTGTAGTTGGGAGGACATGGTTGGAGACACCGGATTAGGGATTGGGGATTCGTGAATGGATGGATGGATTTATGGATGGGTGGACGGGTGCGTAAAGCAGCGAATCCATGAACCCACTAATCCATAAATCCCTTAATCCGCGTTTTCGGCTTTCCGCTTTCCGCTTTCCGCTTTCGGCTTTCGGCTTCCGCCCTCCGCCCTCCGCCCTCATCCCTGATCCCTAATCCCTCGTCCCCGCCGCCAGCACCTCGGCGATGTGCATGGTTTCGATGTGCCGGGTGGCCGGATCGCGCCGCAGCAGGCCGCTGACGTGCATCATACAACTGATGTCGTTGGAGACCACCACCTCGGCGCCGCTGCGGACCACGTTCTCAACCTTGGTCCCGCCCATGGCCAGCGACATGCCGGGCATCTTCACGCTGAAGGTGCCGCCGAAGCCGCAACAGTCGGCCAGGTCGGGCAGCTCGCAGTAGGTCAACCCGCGGACGCTCTTCAACAGCCGCATGGGCGGATCGATTACACCCAACTCGCGGCGGCCGTGGCAGCCCAAATGCACGGTCACTCGGTGCGGAAAGGTAGCCCCGGTATCAGTCACACCCAGCATGTCGACCAGGAACTCGGTCAGCTCAAATACGCGGCGGCCGATGCCCACGATCCGAGGATCGGGATCGACGTGACCGAAAAACACGCGGCACATCGCGGTACATGAGCCCGACGGGCAGACGATCCAGCGGTATGGCTCGAACACATCGCAAAAGTGGCGGATCACGCCGCGGGCCTCGTCCCAATAACCGGAATTGAAGGCCGGCTGGCCGCAGCAGGTCTGCTCCGGCGGATAAACCACCGGCGCGCCGAAGCGATTGAGCAATTTCGCGGTGGCCTGGGCGATGGCCGGAAAGAACTGGTCGATGTAGCAGGGGATGAACAACGCCACCGGCTCGCCGGTCTGATACGGCGGATCATCCTGGCGAGGCGCCACGGTTGGGTTTGATTGGCTCATCGCTGCGATTGCGGGGAGGCCAGCGGCCTGAAAGGCATAATCTTAACAGCCGCACGTGAGGCTTGCCAGCGGTGGCTGGTGAGCATTCGGGTTCGGACGTAGACTGTAATTGTTGACGCGGCAACATGTCAACCATGTCGGACGGCTCTCCCGAGCCGTTGGGGACGGGTCTGGAGACTGGTCCTAATGGGTCACTGCGTTGCCGGGTGAAGAGGGCCATTATGATCGGTTGTCTATTGCTCTTGGGGAGCCTCATGGCCGGGCAGGCCGGCGCCGCGGCCAACCAACAGCTTCCAGCCGACGTCGCCCGGCTGGTGCGGCAGCTTGATGCCGCGCCATTGGCCGACCGCGACGCGGCCGAGGCGGAGTTGCTTCGTCGCGGGCCGGCGATTCTCGGCCTGCTGCCGACCGAGAGCGAACGTGTGCCGGCCGAGGTGCGGCAACGGCTGGGCCGGGTGCGTCAGAAGCTCCAACGAGCCGAGGTCCTGGCCGCCACTGAGGCCTCGACCGTCACCTTGCACGCTCAAGACATCTTGCTCTCGAATGCCTTGGCCGCGATCGAACAGCAGTCGGGCAACCGGATCGTCGACGCTCGCCGCCGATTTGGTGAGCCAGTTACCAATCCGGCCTTGAGCCTGGAGTTCAACGCAAATCCTTTTTGGGAGGCATTGGACGAAGTGCTGGCCGCGGCGGGGATGACGGTCTACCCCTACTGCGAACAGCGGGAGATCGACGTGGTGGCCGCTCGGGCTGGTTCACAGGCGGCCCGCTTCGGCAGGGCATGTTATCGGGGGCCATTCCGCTTCGAGCTGGTCCGCGTGTTGGCCAGTCGCGACCTGCGGGAGGGCGACCACGGCAGCCTGCAAGTGACGCTGCAAGCTGCCTGGGAGCCACGGCTGAGCATGATCGACCTGGTGCAACGCCTGACGGACGTGGAGGCGGTGGACGAGCGCGGCCGGCTTCTGCCGCTCGCCGATCGCCAGGCGCAACTCGACGTGCCCGTCAGCGGCAATGCCCCGGTGGTTGAGTTGAACCTGCCTTTTCGGCGGCCGGAGCGTGATGTGGCGAAGATCGCCCGGCTCAAAGGCAAGCTCACCGCCGTCATGCCCGGCAAGATCGAAACCTTCCGCTTCACGCAACTGGCGACGGCCAGGAACGTCGAGAAACGTTTCGCCGAAGCGACGGTCGTGCTGGAGCAGGCTCGCAAGACTCGCGACGGCTTGGAGGTCCGCATGCGGGTCCGCTTCGACCATCCCGGCGACGCCTTGGCCTCGCATCGCACCTGGATTTTCAACAACGAAGCCCGGCTGGAGGATCGCCAGGGCCGGTCGATCGCCTACAGCTCCTACGAAACCACCCTTCAGAAGAGGGACGAGGTGGGCCTGGCGTTTCAGTTTAAGGTCGCCCAGCCTTTCGACGAGATGATGTTCGTCTACCAGACGCCAGCCATGATTGTGGCCAAAGACTTCGAATATGAGTTTCGCGACCTCCCGCTGCCGTAATCGTCCCGCTTATCCCAGATCATTCACGGCGGCGGATGTGCGCCGCGCAGGGTGTGCAATCGTAGCCCGAAGCGTAAGCGAGGCCAAGTCTTGTGGCCGTCCTCGCTTAGCGGCCGTCCAAGAACAAGTTGGGGACTGTCCCAATTTTCGTCCGACGAAAATGGGACTGTCCCCTTGGCGAAAGTGGAAGTTATTAACGGACGGCCGCTTACGCTTCGGGTTCCAATGCGGCCGTGAATAATCCGGTTATCCCAACAGCGGGGGGCGGTGGTGAAAATCGAGGCAGCCTTCGCACCACTCGGCGACCCGCAGCAACGGCCACTCCTGGTGGCGGCGGGCGACAAGCTGGATGCCTGCCGGCATGCCGTCCTCGGCCAGTCCGCAGGGAATCGAGACCACCGGCACGCCCGCGCAGCTCCATGGCGCCTGGAACTTGGGCGTGCCGGTGGTGACGAGCGTGGGCGGGGCGGTGGTGTCGGTGGAGGCGCAGATGAGGATGTCGGCCAGGTCGAATAGCCGATCCACCTCGGCGGCAAATTGCCGCTGCCAAGCGAGCGCCTCGGCATAGTCGGCAGGGGAGATCGCCAATCCTTCCTCCAACAGCGCGGCGATCATCGGCCCGTAGGCCTCCCGATGGGTCATGAACTCCCGGCGATGATAGGCGAGCGCTTCGACGGCCATGATTCGCCGATGCATTGCCGCGACCTGGCGGAAGGTATCCGGCGTCGCCACCAGCTCAAGCCGCGCCCCGGCGGCGCGAAGACGCTCGACCGCTTCGGCGGTCGTGCGGAGAATGGCCGCATCCGCCTCATCGAAGAATCCGGTCAGCACGCCCAGTCGTGGCGGAGGAGGAGCCTCGGCTTCCGGTCGCGCCCCGTTGCTTCGTGCCCTATCGGCGAGCAGACATCCGAGCATGATGGTCAAGTCGGCCACCGTCCGGGCTATCGGGCCGGGGTGGTCGAGACTGTAGCTGACCGGCACGATCCCTTCGCAAGAGAGCAGGCGGAAGCTGGGTTTGCAGGTGGCGACCCCACAGTAGCTTGACGGCCGTACCAGCGAGCCGCCGGTCTGCGTGCCCAAGGCGCCCAAGCACATGCCCATGGCCACTGCCACCGCCGAACCGCTGCTCGATCCGCCAGGCGTGTGCCGCAGGTCGGGATCCCAAGGGTTGAGCGTCGGCGAGGGATCGAAACAGGCGAACTCCACGGTGACCGTCTTGCCGAGGATAATCGCCCCGGCGCGGCGCAAGGCCGCCACCAGCGGGGCGTCGTCGGTTGCCCTATGCGTGGCCCGTAGCGGAGAACCGGCGCGGGTGGGCATCCCGGCCACGTCGATTACGTCCTTGATGCCCAGCGGAATGCCGTGCAGCGGTCCTCGAGAGCGGCCCTCGGTCGCTTCCCGAGCGAGCGCGGCCGCTTCGCTCCGCGCGCCCGCCTCATCGACTTCCACCCAAGCGTGCAGGCGATCGTCGTAGGCGCGGATTAGCTCCAGGCATCCCTCGACCAACTCCTCCGGCCGAAGCGAATGACTGCGAATCCCGGCCGCACTCTCAGCAATGGTGGGCAGCCCGCTCATAACACCCGTTTTTGCGTTTCGAGGGTTTGGTTATACTACAGGGCACAGGTCATCCTGGCATGAACAAGATACCCGAAACTGAATCGCCGGCCAACGCTTCTTGCCCAGCCCGCTGGCACGAACTGGCATCGGCGGTGCTGGAGGGCCATCGGCTGACGGCCGCGGAAGGGCTGGCCGTGCTCCGCGCCGCGGATGACGAACTGCTGGATCTGCTGGCAGCGGCCTATCGCGTCCGCCGCCGCTACTTCGGCCGGCAGGTCAGCTTGAACTTCCTGATCAACGCCAAGAGCGGGCTGTGCGGCGAGGACTGCGGCTACTGCTCGCAGTCGCGGGTCTCCACGGCCGAGATTCCCCGCTATGGCCTGGTCACCGCCGAGCAAATGCTCGACGGCGCGCGAACCGCCGCCAGGCACGGGGCGAAGACCCACTGCGCCGTGATCTCCGGCCGCTCGCCCAGTCCGGCGGAACTCGAGGCCCTCAGCCGAACCGTGCCCGAGATCAAGCGGCTTTATGGGCTGAGGGTTTGCTTTTCGGTGGGGCTTTTGAGCCGGGAGCAGGCAGTCCGGCTGAGGGCCTGCGGCGTGGATCGCATCAACCACAACCTCAACACCAGCCGGCGATTTTATCCGCGGATCTGCAGCACCCATACCTACCAGGACCGTCTCGACACCCTCCGCGCCGTGCGGCAAGCAGGGCTGGAAATCTGCTCCGGCGGGATCCTCGGCATGGGCGAAGAGGACACCGATGTGGTGGACCTTGCCCTGCAACTCGGTGAACTCCAGGTCGAGGCTGTGCCGATCAACTTCTTGGAGCCCATCGCCGGCACCCCGCTGGCGGGCGTTCGGCGGCTCAATCCGCGCTACTGTCTCAAGGCGTTGGCCTTGTTCCGCCTGGCCGTTCCCCGCGGCGAACTGCGGATCGCCGCCGGTCGCGAGCTACACCTTGGCCCCCTGCAGCCGCTGGGTCTCTACGCGGCCAACTCCATGTTCGTCGGCGACTACCTCACCACCAAGAATCAGCCGCCGGAAGAAGACTATCGCATGATCGAGGCCCTGGGCTTCACGGCAGTGGGCGACGGCCCATGAACGGGGCCACGGGCCGGGAACCGACTCATTTTTGCCCCCTGTGGGGAAACGGGGGGAGAATGATTTGCAGCAACCACCCGAGAGCGTTACAATATCGTTTTGCGACCGCGGTTCCCTGACGGGCGTGAAGAAAATGGCCAAACACGTGACACCACGCGAAGAGATCCCGTCCTATGTGGTTGCCGCCCTGACGGAGCCCCCGGTTGAGCGTAAGTCGCCCATTGCGGCCATCGTCCTCACGATCATTCTGGTCGCCTATGTGGCGGCATGTTATTTGCTCCTCGGGCCGCGCCAACCGGTGCTGATCCAGCGGCTGCTCGGCGGCGGCTGTGCGGCGCTGGCATTGGCAACGTTTCTGCTTTATGCCCGGCGCGAGGAGGTCAGCGAGGAGATGCGGCTGCGGCAGCGGATGGCCCAGGAGTTCGATTTCGGCAAGGATCTGTTGGTCAAGCAGGAGAAGCAGCCGCAGACGGTTAAGATCCCACTGTTGGGTGAAATTCGTTTGAAATTCCTGGGCGGCTTGGCGGTCTTTGTGCTCACGGCGGCTTGGTGGGCGACGCCCGTGGCCCCGGTACGAGTCAAGCTACCGGTGGTCATTGACCTGACGGTCCCGTTTGGCGAGCAGATCGCCACGGCGATCCTGGTGGTTCCCGACGGGCATACCCCCATGGTTCGGCCGCCGCTGTTGCCGCCCGGGGCGACCATGTATCCTTTGCGGAGCGATGCCAACCAGTTTGAACGCGGCCTGAAGGCGATGACCGAAGGGCAGTTTGCCGTCGCCCGGACGGCGTTTGTCAGCGCCCAGTCCGACAAGCGGGTCAACCCCACCCAGCTCAACCTGGCGCGGGCCCAGAACGAAATGTTCGCCGGCATGTTCGTGGATGCGGCGGCCATCTACGCCCAAGTAGATCGG
>JAJYGU010000278.1 GCA_021784975.1 Planctomycetota bacterium | reverse complement strand
GCCCAGGACTCAGGGCGGCCGGCAGGTCAGGCGGGGCCAGGGTGTGCAGGAGGCTGCGGGCATCGGGGCCGCTGTCGAAGATCAGCTCGAAGTCCAGTGAGCCGGAGCCGGGCTCGACTTCGATCTGGTCCGAGTCCATGGCCACACCTTGCGAAAGGTCGGCCCCGCGGAGCCTGGCCAGGCGGGCAGCGATCTCCTCGCGGGAGCCGAAGACCAGGATGGTGCGGCCCAAGCCGATCACATCGCCCGGTTTGAGCACCCAGACTTGGGCGGTTTCGCCGTTGACCCGCGTGCCGTTGGTGCTTTGCAAGTCGGTCAGCACGATCCGGTCCTGATCCTCTTGGATTTTCAGGTGGAACCGGCTGACGCGATCGTCGTTGAGCTGGATCGGGTTGCCTTCCTCACGACCGACGGTGAACGGAGTGGGGACGTCGGAAAAAAACCGTCCCCGATCGGCCCCATCCAAGACCCGTAACGTGACCATCGCCATGAAACGTGTTGCCTCTGATGTTCCCGGGGGACCGCTGTTCGCGCTCGGGCCGCATAGGCTCAGAACTCGTTCCTCACAGTTTAACGGGGAAACGGAAGATAGGTCAAGCCGCACGGGGACTGTCCCGACCAGCCTTCGGTCGGTGCCCTTCACGGCGCAAGTGAGATTGACGAGGCAAAGCGCATAATCGCCGCGAAAAAGGGGACTGTCCCTTGGCCAATCGACCATCCCCCGGATTGCCAAGGTCAGATCAATGGTATACAACATTCAGAACCGGCTCAGGAGACATAATAATGGTTGGCAGCTACCGTTTCTCGTTCGGACCCTGGAACATCCACGAAGGCGCCGATCCTTTCGGTCCGACCGTGCGTCCTTCCGTGGCCTTCGCCCAAAAGTTGAAGTTGTACAAGCAACTCGGCTTCGACGGAGTGCAGTTTCACGACGACGATGCCGTGCCCGAGTTGGAGAACCTCTCGCCCGCCGAGATCACCAAGAAGGCGAGCGACGTCAAGAAAATGCTCGACGGCGAGGGGCTGGTGGCGGAGTTTGTGGCCCCGCGGCTCTGGGAGAGCCCGAAGGGGATCGACGGCGCCTACACGGCCAATGACCCGCAGTGCCGCCGTTGGGCCGTCGAGCGTTCCAAACGGATGATCGACATCTGCAATGCCTTGGGCACGCGGCTGGTGGTCCTCTGGCTGGCCCGCGAAGGCACCTACATCCGCGAGTCGAAGAACCCGCTCGATTCGCACAAGTACCTGGTCGAGGCGCTCAATGCGATGCTGCAGTACGACGCGCAGATCGAAATTGCCATCGAACCGAAACCCAACGAGCCCATGGACCATGCCTACATTCCCACGGTGGGCCATGCCCTGGCGATCGGTCATCAGACAGTCGATCCCAAGCGCGTGGGCGGACTTATCGAGACCGCCCACGCCCTGCTGGCTGGGCTGGACCCATCGGACGAGATGGCCTTTGCCCTGTCAGCCGGCAAGTTGTGGAGCGTGCACCTGAACGATCAGAACGGCCTAAAATTCGATCAGGACAAGTCGTTTGGGGCGGCCAATCTCCGCGGCGCCTACAACCAGGTCCGCGTCTTGGAGCTGGCCAAGTATTACGAAACTGGGCGATTCGTCGGACTTGACGTGAAGGCCATGCGATCTCAGAAGGCGGAGGTCGCCCATAAACACCTTGTTACCAGCCGGGCCGTGTTCCTGAGGCTGGTGGAAAAGGTCCGCAGCTTCCCCGAGGGCGTCGCCAAACAGTGCATCACCGACCGGGACTACGAGGCCTTGGAGCTGGCCGTGCTGGAACATCTGATGGGCGATTGAGACTTATGGCCAGAGACCTCGACTGTGTTCTCTGCGGTTCCTGCGTGGCCGACTTTCTCATTCGGCCGGTCCCCTTGGAACAGGCCATCGGCGGTGGGCGGTTGATGGTGGCCGATCCGGTGCGGCTGACCACGGGCGGCATCGTTTCCAATTCGGGCATCGCCATGGCTCGGTTGGGGATGAAGGTCGCCGCCTTCACGTACGTGGGCAATGACGAATGGGGAGCCGTCGTCCGGCAGCGCTTGCAAAACGAAGGCATGGATTGTGCAGGCGTGGTAACGCATCCCACCGCCGCCACCAGCACCACCGGCGTGTTGATCGACCCCAGCGGCGAGCGGAGCTTCGCCCACTGCGTCGGCGCCCCGAAGTTGCTCAACAAGCAGACGTTTCTCGATCACCTCGGCCTCTTCTCCCGCAGCCGCATGATGCTGTTGGGCTACTATTCGCTCATGCCGAACCTGGAAGGCGACTTGCCCGAGGTGTTCGCGGCCATTCGCCAGACGGGCTGCCAGACGGCTCTTGACGCTGCCGGCGATGGCGGCACGATGCAGCCGTTGGACCGCATCCTGCCGCACGTCGACGTCTACGTGCCCAGCCACAACGAAGGCGCGCACCAGACCGGGTTTGAAGACCCCCGGAAGATCATCGACACCTACCGGACCTGCGGCGCGCCGGGCGTATTGGGCGTGAAGCTGGGCACGAAAGGGGCCATGCTCAGTCCGGCGGCCGGCCAGTACCTGACCATCGACTGTATCCCGCCCCCGGGCCCAATCGCCGACACCAACGGCGCCGGCGATTGCTTCTACGCCGGACTGCTCACCGGCCTATTGCGCGGGCTGAGCGTCGCCGAGGCGGGCCGTATTGCAGCGGCTACCGGGGCCTGCTGTGTCACCGGCCACGGCGCCACCGCCGGAGTCCGCAACTACGCCGAGACCGCCCGCCTGGCCGGCGTGTAGCGACGGGTGCGGTGGCGTACGGTTGCCCAGCGTGCATCGGCGAGCAAGGGGGCGAGGTCGACGATGGCCGGCGGACTGCTCGCCTTCGGGCAACCGTTCCACTTCTGCAAGCTCTCCAGACTCATGCCGGCGGCCGACAGCGGCGATGATACCACCGGGCCAGCCGCTGGGGAGACATGCCCAGACAGTACCCGAGGATAATCGCCTGATTGATCCAAGTCGTCCGCCAGGGACCCAACTCTTGCCAGCGGCGGGCGGAAGTCGATGCCGGCAGGGGCGCAATGCGGATTCTGCCTCGCCGGCGAAGCCGCTGGATGAAATGGAAGTCTTCCATGATCGGAAGGATCGCGAAACCACCCAGCTCTTGAAAGATCTCTTTGCGAACGAAGATGCCCTGGTCGCCGTAGGGCATCTGGAGGGCGCGCGAGCGAAGATTCACCGCCCGTTCAATGACGCGGAGCGGCCAGCCGGGAGCGTCGATCCGGAGGCGAAACGCCCCGCCGACCACGCCCGGCTCTCGCAACGCTGCCAGGACCGCCGGGCAAAACCCGGGAGCCAACCGCGTGTCGGCATGAAGGAACAGCAACACCGGATTGCTGGCCGCGCCAGCAGCTACATTCATTTGAAGGGCGAGGCCAGGCGGCGAGCGAAGCACGCGGCAACCTTCCCGCTCGGCGATCTCGAGCGTCGCGTCATCGCTCCCGCCATCGACCACGATGATCTCCAGGTCCTCGCCACAACGCAGGCTGCCCAACGTCTGCGAAAGCTGGGCTGCCTCGTTGAGGGTCGGGATGATCACCGAAATCCGCGTGGTGGAGCGCGCCGAAAGTGACTGCCGGACTCGATGCCATACGGCCAGATCATCCGGGCGGTCCACGTCGGAAAGCGTCTCCAGCAGCGACACTTTGAGGGAAAGCGCGTCGGCGCGGCATAACGTCTGCTCCAGGACTCGCTCGCTCCCCCAGGCAATGTCCGCGAAAAGCTGCGGCCTGTCCGCTCGCAAGCCGATCAGGTAGTAGCCGCCGTCGCCAGCCGGGCCAAGGACCAGGTCGTAGTCCGCCAATCGTTGGAACGACTCAAGAATCAGTTTGGGCGTGAGTTCCGGGCAGTCGGTGCCGATGACGACGGCGCGGCCTGCCCCTTGGAAGAATGCCTCCTTAAGGGCGCGCTCCATGCGGCAACCGAGGTCGCCCTCCCCCTGCGGACAATAGGGGAGGCCATTGCCAAAGGTGGTGGCCATCTGCTCGGCGTCACCTCCGTCGAAGCGGATCTCCAGGCTGACGGGAAAACCTTGGGCAAGCTCCCGCGCCCAGGCAAGCGTATGCTGAGTCATCTCGCGGGCAAGTTCCGCGGCCCGCTGCGGCCCCAACGCCGGAACAAGCCGAGTCTTTACCTTGCCCGGCTGCGGAAATCGGGTAAAGAGGACTAAGTGCTGTCTTGTCATGCGGTCGCTGGTTTGCTCTTCTCGCATGGCTCCGTCAACCGGGCGATGGATATTGGGACGATGCCCTTGTCACGCATTGTGGGACTGGCGGCGATGCTCTTCAAGCCCAGCCGGTGGGCCATCGCCAGGGTGAACTCGAAGATCAACGCTCCATGTTGAGGCCGAGCCATAGTGGATAACCGGGCGGCGCTCGGCTATACTACGGGCCGTGATCCTGCCGCGGCCGGGCAGCCCGCCGCGGTGTTCGCCCCGCCGTGCCCGATTCCTGCCGCCCGCCTCTGTGCCGAAAGGAGCCGTTTCATGCGAATTCGCCTGGTTGCTCTGCTGTTCTCGGTCGTGTCGTTGTCTTTCGTCGCCGCCGTCCCGGCCGGGGAATTGGTTCTGGCCGAAAACGGCAATTCACCGTACCGGATCGTGGTGGCCCAAAGCGCCTCACCGTCGACCAACTACGCCGCCGAGGAACTGCAAAAGTATCTCGGCGAGATGAGCGGGGCGCGACTGCCCATCGTATCGGATGCTCGGCCGGCCGCCGCCAGGGAGATTGTCCTTGGCGATAACGCGCATTTTCGCGCGATGGGCACGAACCTCGACGTCCCCTCGCTGGGCAAGGAAGGATATGTGATCCGCACCGCCGGAAACACTTTGGTGATTGTCGGCGGCGAGCCGCGGGGCAATCTCTACGGCGTCTACGGCTTGCTGGAAGATCATTTGGGGTGTCGTTGGTTCACCCCGGACGTCAGCCGAATCCCGAAGACGCCGCGGTTGGCGATCGGCTCGCTCGACGACCGCCAGGTTCCGGTGCTGGAGTATCGCGAGCCGTTGATGGCCGACTGCGTTGATCCCGCCTGGTGCGCCCACAACCGTTTGAACTCGAGTAACGCCCCGCTGGGAGCGAAGTACGGCGGCAGGGTGGCCTTCGGAAACGGCTATTTCGTCCACACCTTCAGCCACCTCATTCCGCCGGAAAAGTACTTCAAGGAGCATCCGGAATATTTTTCGCTGGTCAAGGGCAAGCGGCAAAATGGCTACGCGCAGCTTTGCTGCACGAATCCCGAGGTAATCCGCCTCTGCACCGAGCGGATCCTGGAGGCAATGCGGCAGCAGCCCGACGCCACCGTATTTTCCGTCTCGCAGAATGATTGCGACAAACACTGCGAGTGTCCGAACTGCCAAGCCTTGGCCAGGCAGGAAGGCACGCAGATGGCCCCGGTGCTGAACCTGGTGAACCACGTCGCCGAGGCGGTGGAGAAAGAGTTTCCCGGCAAGATTGTGGAGACGCTGGCCTACCAGTGGACGCGGAAGGCGCCCAAGCACATGCGGCCGCGGCCCAACGTGGTCATTCGGCTCTGCCCGATCGAATGTTGTTTCTCCCATCCACTGGCGACCTGCGACTCGCGGCAGAACCGCTCGTTCCGGGCAGACATCGAGGCCTGGGCCAAAGTAGCCCCCCGGCTGTGGATTTGGGACTATACGACCGACTTTGCCGCCTACCTCCTCCCCTTCCCGAACCACTGGGTGCTCGAGCCGAACGTGCAATTCTTCGTGGCCCACAACGTGAAGGGCATCTTCGAGGAAGACAGCCACGACACCCGCGACAGCGAGCTGGCCGCCCTGGGCGGCTACTTGATGGCCAAATGTCTCTGGAACCCGAACTACGACATGAATCGGGCAATGACCGAGTTCCTCGAAGGCTATTACGGCAAGGCGGCCGGGCCCATTCGCGCCTATGTCGACCTGATCCACGACTACGCCGTCCGCAACAACATCCACGTGATGATCTACAATCGCGTCACCAGCCGCCACCTGAGCGACGACCTGTTGTTGAAGGCCAACCAGTTGTGGCAACAGGCCGAAAATTTGACGGCTGACGATCCGGCGGTGCTCGATCGGGTGAAGATCGGCCGGCTGAGCGTCGACTACGCCCTGTTGGAACGGGGGCGCAAATACGTCTTGAGCCAGCGGCCGATGAGCGACCAATATCACCAGGTCATCCTGGCCCGCTTTCGGCCCTACGTCGATACCCTGGCCAAGAGCCACCTGACCTGCCTCCGCGAAGGAAAGCGGCTGGACAAGGACGCCTATCGCAAGCAGTTGGCCAAAGACCTGAAAACCAAGCCGTAGACCAGGGGACGGTCCCGGTTTTTCGCGGCACAGGAGACTGTCCCAATTTTTGCGGCCGGCGCCATGCGGCCGTATGGACGCGGAAAGAATGGGACTGTCTTCCTTGGCACACCGAAATTCTCAATAGGCCCCGTAAACCATGAAAGGAACCCTCATGACCGAGCCATCGAACCCTATCGCCCCCCGTCGTGAGTTTTTGAAGAACACTGCCCGGCTGGCGGCGGCCTCGGCCTTGGCGGGCGTGGCCGTTCCCCGCGTCCACGCCGCCGAGGACAACACCATTCGGCTGGCCTTGATCGGCTGCGGCGGCCGCGGCAGCGGCGCCATCGCCAACGCGATGTCGGCCGGCGGGCTGGTGATGGACAATCGTTTCCGCGCCGCCGGCGAACAGAACTTCTCGTCGGCCGGGCCGATCAAGCTGATCGCCATGGCCGACCTCTTCGACGATCGCCTGCAGAGCTCCCACAAGGCCCTGCATAAGCTGCTGGGCGACAAGATCGACGTCCCCAAGGACCGTCAATTCCTGGGTTTCGACGCCTACCGCAAGGCCATCGACTGCCTGCGCCCCGGCGACGTGGCCCTGCTGACCACCCACGCCGCCTTCCGGGCCACGCACTTGGAATACGCCGTCGAAAAGGGCGTCAACGTGTTCATGGAGAAGAATTTCGCGGCCGATCCGGGCGGCGCGCAGCAGATCCTTCGCGCCGGCGCGGCCGCCGAGAAGAAGAACCTGAAGATCGCAGCCGGCCTGATGTGCCGACATTCCGCCGCCCGGCAGGCCATGATCCAGAAGATCCGCGACGGCGCCCTGGGGCAGATCCAGCTCATCCGCGCCTACCGTATGGACGGCGGCTATTGGATGCCGCCGATCCAGCCCGGAGAGAATGAGCTACTCGCCCAAATCCGCCGCGCCACCAAGTTCCTCTGGGCCTCTTCCGGGTTCTTCCTCGAATACATGATCCACCAGATCGACGAGTGCTGCTGGATCAAGGACGCCTGGCCCGTGGCCGCGCACGGCGTGGGCGGCCGTTCGGCCAACAATACCGATTGCAGCCAAGACCTCGACAGCTACGCGATCGAATACACCTTTGCCGACGGTACGAAGGCCTTTGTCACCGGGCGGTATATTCCCAGTTGCTACAACGATTTCGTCACTTACGTACACGGCACCAAATGCGCCGGCCAGTTCTCCGGCAACATCCACGCCCCGACGTCGCGAATCTACAAGGATCAGCGCGTCGCCGCGGATAACGTCGCCTGGAAACCGCCGCGGGAGCGGGTCAACCCCTGGCAGGCCGAGTGGGAGTCGCTGCTGCACGCGATCCGCAACGACAAGCCGTACAACGAAGCCCGCCGGGCAGCCCTCTCCGATCTGGCCGCGTTTATGGGGCGGGCGGCGGTGCACAGCGGGAAGATCATCACCTGGGATGAAGTCCTGGCGTCGAAGTTCCGCTTCTGCCCGAACGTCGCCGCCCTGACCGCCGAAAGCCCGGCCCCGGTCCACGCCGGCAAGAACGGCCGCTACCCGGTGCCCACACCCGGCGCCTGGTCGGAAATCTGACAGTCCGCAATATCCCCGGTTATCGAAAAGGAAGAAAGCTATGCGAAGATTGCCGACGTGCTGCGTAGTCCTGCTGAGCATCGTGTTTGCTTTGATTGCGTCATCAGGCCGTGCCCAGTCGCCCGGCCATTGGAACGTGGCGGGGGCGGTCGGCGATGGCACGGCCGATAACACCCAAGCCATTCAGAACGCCCTCGACGCGGCCGGCAAGGCCGGCGGCGGCCTCGTCGAACTGCCGTCGGGACGGTTTCGTGTCAATGGAAACCTCGCCATCCCCGCCGGCGTCACGCTCCAGGGCACCTATCGCGTGCCGCCCACCATCTCCAGCCAGACCGAGAAGCCCAACGGCACCATCCTGCTGGCTTACGCCGGCCGCGGCTCGCAAAAAGGGCCGCCGTTCGTGCGTCTGGCGGGCAACAACTCCGCCATTATGGGGCTGGCGGTGATTTATCCCGAATGGAAGCAAAGCGACGTGCCGCCGGTGCCTTATCCGCCCTGCATCGAATCGCACGGCACGGTGAACGTCGGCATCAGCCAGTGTTGCCTGCTGAATCCCTACGAAGGCATCAAGCTGGTAAACGCCGCCCGGCACCTGGTGCGGAACGTGACCGGATATCCCAGTTGGCGGGGCATTTTCGTTGACGAGTGCTACGACATCGGGCACATCGAAAACATCCACTTCTGGCCGTTCGGCGTGGCGTATAAGCCCGACGACCCGTACTGCAAATGGGTGAACACCCACGGCGTGGCCTTCGAGCTTGCCCGCACCGATTGGCATTACGTCTTC
>JAJYGU010000307.1 GCA_021784975.1 Planctomycetota bacterium | reverse complement strand
GGTGTACTCCTGCACCTTCGGCATGTAGGGGAGGAATTGGTGCAGGACCGGCAGGATGGCGAAGTCGGCGGCCCCGGCCAACTGGGTCGTCTCGACGCTGATGGTGCCGTCGTTGTCGCCGCGCAACAGCGGATTATATCCGCGGCCGTCTTGTTTCCCGCCCGCGATGACGCCGAAGGGAAATTGCGGGGTGGCCAGGTGGCTTTCCAGGATGGACCACTGCGAGCCCAATTCCTGTCCCGCCTCGCCGGTGAGGAACTGGAAGGCGGCGTTTTCGGCCAGCACTACGGCGGCCAGCGAGCCGTGGTTGGGCGGGCCCAGCATGACCATCCGCCGCAGGCGCGGATCGGGCCGCCGCTGCCGTTCGGCCAGGTAGTTGCGGACCACGATATTGCCCAGGCTATAGGCCACGAAGTTGATTTCTTGGATCCCGTCCAGGTTGGCGATGATGCCCGCCAGGGCCTCGGCGTGGTCGCTCACGCTGCCTTGCGTGCTGGGATAGGTAATGTTGAAGGTGACGTAGCCGCCGCGGTCGTGCAGGTAGCTGGCCAGCGGGGCCATCACCGTGTGGCTGCTCAGCAGCCCGTGCAAGAGGATCACCGCCTTGCCGCGCATCGGCGGCAGGCGGCGCTGACGCTTGATCTGCTCTAGGGCTATGCGGCAATCGGTCAGCGTGCCCCAGGCGCGGCGGATGTTGTTTTCGTCGAGCAGGCGATAATAGCCCGTCAACACGTTGCGCTGGATATGCCATTGATGGAAAAAGAGCTGGTCGGCCCAGAACTGCTGGCCGCCCATGGTGGGCAGGGGAATATTCAGCGGCAGACCGGCGGCCTCGCCTGCCCGCAGCCGGCCGAGCAGGGTGGCCCAGCGCACCAGCACCATCATCGCCACCAGCAGAAGTCGCCGCACGATGTGCCCTCCGCCTTGGGACAAAGAAACTCCAGCCCTGTCCTGCCGGGCGACAACCGGGCCGCGATATAACGCTTCGTCCACCATAGCGGTCATCTTACTCGTCGTTGCCGAACCGGCAAAGCTCAACCCTTGCCAGCCGCATCTCGCACGCGGTATAACCCGTGGGGTAACGAGCCGTGAAAGTACAAGGTAGCGAAGTTCACCCCCGCCCCTCGCCCCACGTTCACGAGGACCGTCTCGATTTTCGCGGCAGGACGCCGGGGAAATGGGACTGTCTCCTTCGGCCGGACCGTGGTCCCCAGCCCCTCGCCCCTTGCACCCCGCGACGATGATCCATCCCGCCCCTGACCGCCTGTTTGCCATCGGTGACATCCACGGCTGTTTGCCCGCCTTGGAAACACTCCTGGCGGCGATCGCTCCGCGAGCCGGCGACACCATTGTCACGCTGGGCGATTACGTCGATCGCGGCCCCAAGAGCCGCGAGGTGATCGAGCGGTTGCTGCGATTGCAGACCGAGTGCCGGCTTGTCCCGTTGTTGGGCAATCACGATCAAATGATGCTGGCGGTCCACCACGGCCGGGAGGAATTGTATAGCGAGTGGCTGCTGTTCGGCGGCACCGCCACCATGGCGTCTTACGGCATTCAGCGGCTGGAGGACTTGCCCGCCGCCCATGCCGCCTTCGTGCGAGGCTGCCGGCTGTTTTACGAACTGCCGCGGTATTTCTTCGTACACGCCAGCTACCGAGCCGATTTGCCCTTGGACCGTCAGCCCACGGAGGTTTTGCTATGGGAATCGCTCAAAGAGCGCCAGCCCGGCCCGCACCGCTCGGGCAAAACGGCCGTGGTGGGGCACACCGCACAAAAGACCGGCGAAATCCTCGACCTGGGCTACCTCAAGTGCATCGACACTTGGTGCTACGGCGAAGGCTGGCTCACCGCCCTCGACCTTGCCAGCGGCCAAGTCTGGCAGGCCGACAAACAGGGGCGACCGCGCAAACCTTAACGGCCGAATCGATTCTCTCGGCCGCTTTGTGCCGGCTATGCCGAATACTACCATAGTGCGGATGGGAGACCCGCCACCTGAACCACCGGAGGTGACGATCATGCCGAACGAATGTGACTGCACGACCGCCTTGCCGTCCAGCGTAATGCGCTGGGTCCGCAGCTATCGCCCCAAGCTGCGGGAGACGATCACCCGTCTTCTTCAAGATCGCGCAGCTTCTCGCCAGACCATTGCGCTGCAAGACATCTTCGAGTGCATTGGCTTGGCCTGTGAAATCAGCGGCGTCGACATCGAGCCGCCTGCCGAGGCCTTGCCGCCCGATCAAGACTAGCCGAAAGGGGACTGCCCTCCTCGGCGCCCTGAGATTCGGCGGGTCGCTTCACGTCCCGGCAATTCCCACCCAGGCCGGGGTTTGAGTGGGAAGTCGAACTCAGAAGTCCGAGTTCATCGCTCAGAGGTTGCGACTTTCGTTTTGCACTTTCGACTCTTGGTCCTCTTGCGGGCCCGGCCACCGTTGGCGGCAGGCGAACCAAGCCCGCTTTGCGCGGGGCCGATCGGAGGAGGCTGCGAGGTAAGGGCCAGGGCGGTAATCTCTCGGCGCATCATGTCGCTCAGGTGAGGCCAGGCCTTGACCACCGAAGTCAAATCGGGCCTGCCATTCGGGCCGTGGCCCACGGCCGCCGCCCGGGTTTCTCCGGATTGGTCCGCGCCGTCAATTCTTGCCAGCAGCTCGCGGTACTCTTCGCGCGACAGCCAATGGGAGAGGTGTGCATGCACCCCCAAGATGGATCGAAAGGATTCGCGACAAACCGGATCCGAGCGGCAGGCCGTCAGGTTGCCGTCCAGGGCCGCCCGCAACCGTTGCGCCAGCCAACTCTTGACGTCTGTGCCGTGATTAGGACAGGTGATACGGCAGGCAGCATACGCCCCGTTCTTGCGAAAAATCGCCACCGGGACCGCCTGCTCGCCCGCTCGGAAGGTTCCAAGCAGGAAGGTAACGTCCCTCGCTAAGACGCAACTGGACACCTCGTAACGCGGTGGCATCGTCCGTTTTGGGGTACTCGGGCTCAAAGGACGATCCGCGAAAGGTCGTTCGCCGGCAACATTACACATGCCGGGGTGGGCATCCTGAGATCGTCCAAAGAGGAATGCCCATCCCGGCAGAGCAGTGATTCTCTATGCAAACTCTGTGCCTCGGCGGGCAGTCAGGGCGAGCACACATTCCGAAACGGTTTGCTGCCAATGAGTTCCGCGGACCACTCCGTCGGGCAGCCGCGAGTTGGCGGCGCCACCCGGTCCTACGAAATGTCGGAGATTCGACGAGATCGGCTCAGTCGCAGACCGGCTGGGTGCTCATGGCTGAACCGACGGTTTGTGCTCGGTGCGGCGGAACTCGGCGTAGAAATTGTCTTTGAGCACTGGGGCGTCTTGCCGTTCGACCAGCTTGAAACCAGCGGCCGCAATCTCGCGGAAGTAGGCCTCCTTCGGGGCACGGGCCCGGTGCTTGACGAATTGGCTGGCGCCCTTGCGAAGGTCGAAATCGACAATGATCAACCGCCCGCCGGGCCGCAGGGCGCGGTGGATCGAGGCCAGCATTGCCTGCGGGTGCTCGAAGTGGTGGTAGGTGTCGCAGAGGAAGGCAGCGTCGATCGACCCCGCCGGCAGCTTCGTCGAATCCTGGGTGTTCAACACCGTCTCAACGATCCTCTCATGCCCCTGCTTCTTGGCCTGTTCGGCGATGTATTTGAGAAACGCCGGCCCGATGTCGACCGCATACACCCGGCCCTTCGATCCGACCCGTTGGGCGAACAATTGCGTGAACAGGCCGGTGCCGGCCCCGATGTCGGCCACCGCCTCGCCGGGTCGCGGCCCGACGGCGCGGGCAATGGCCTCGCGCTTGGCGTAGACGTCGCGACCCTGGTTTTCAAATTGCTTGACGAACCGCTCGACGTCCGCGTTCGGATCGACGAATTTTTGGTTCATCTCCGCTGGGTACTGCTTCGGTCCCGGACTCTTCGACGCTTCCTGAGCTGTGGCGACAGTGGTCAGGACCAGCAGGCAAGCGGCTGCACCCCCGAAGACAGTCGGATATTTGCTTCGATGAATCATCAGATCACCTCGAAGACGTATTTGAGCGAAAACCACACCCCGGCCAGCACGAAAAACCAGCCGGTGACCTGCCGTGCCCACCACTCGACCTTGGCCAGTATATTGTAGGTTTTGCCGACGGATTGGGCACTATAGGCCAAGACGAATGCCACCAGCAACACTGGCACGGCGGTGCCGATGCCGTAGACCAGCGGCAAGACGACGGTGGCCCCCGGTAGCGACGCCGCCGGCAAGTTGACACCGATTCTGGCCAAGGCGGCGGTGATGGCGCCGGCCTCAGAGCCTAAGACGAGCGTCAAGAGACCGAAAAACCAGGCGGCCGACGTCGGACAGAAGGCCACGGCGAACAGCACGCCCAACAGGAACGCACCCCAGATGCCCATCGAATCAATCCGTTTCTGCATCCCTTCGCTCATCGTCGCTCCGCCGCCCATAAAGGTGATGAGCCCCACCAGGAACATGCCCAGCAGCAGGAAGATCGGGGCCAGCACCAGGTGCATGTATTTCTGCAGGAACAGGGAGACAGCAGGGATTGACAACGCGGTGGCGGCCAACAGTACGGCCAGGCTAAGGTAGAGCAGGCAGCGGCCCAACGTGTACAGCAGCCCGGCGGCCACCACCCACCCCGAATCGCCCACTTTGCGGCCCACGTAGGAGATGGCGGCGATATTGGTGGCCAGCGGGCAAGGACTGATGGAGGTGAGCAGCCCCAGGTACAAAGCCGCCCCTGCATAGAGCATATAGGCAACCATCGGCTACCTCCTGGCAGTCTTCGACTCCGGTCCTTGATAGGCGGCGACGTTTGCTCGCACGTACTTGAGGAACGCCGCTTTGTCGCCAACCTTGGACCAAATCTCAGTCAAGTTCTTGTACTGCTTGACCTTATTGCCGACGATGCGGGCGACGATCAGCGTCGGCCCGGTGACTTTGTAGCCGTTGGTCAACGCCGCGTTTTTCGGGTTCTCGAAGTCGATGACGTAGAACTGGACCTTGCCCTGCTTGATCTCCTTGGCGAACCCGTCCTGGACGGCCTCCGCGGAGTATCCGCCCATCTTCTGACAGGTGGCGCAGCCCGGCACGCGATGGAAATACATCGCCACCACGCGATCCGCCGGGGCGTTAGCCGCTGCGACGGGCGGGGAAAGCATGGAAGCCAAAAGGGTCACCATCGCGAAAGGAACCACGCAGGTTAGAACACGTTTCATCGTACTGGCCTCCTTGACAACAGGTTACCGGGCAAAACACTCTACTGGGGAACAGGGATGGCAGGCAGTTCCTTGGCGGAAGTGGCTTGGGAAGGCTCGCTGGTGGGAACAGGAATCGCCGCTGTGTCCGACTTCGACGCCGACGGCGTCGCCGGCTTGTCGGGGCCTAACATCTTCGCGATCTGCTCGCGCAGGTACTTGGCGAAGGCCGGTTTGTCGCCGACCAAGGCCCATACCTGATCCAGGCGTTTCCAAGCCCCGACCTGGCCGCCTTTCCTCTTTGCCAGAACGACCACCGGCATCTGAACATCGAATTTCTTGGTCAACTGGGCGTTGGCCGACTGCTCGTAGTTGAGAACCTTCCAGGCGATCTCGCCGCGGGCAAGTTGCGAGGCGAAGTCTGCGTGAACGGTGTCCTTGGCCTGCGATTCGATGGACTGGCAGGTCGGGCAGCGCACGTTGCCGTGGAAATAGTAGACGGTCAGGCCGTCCGCGACCGTTGCGGTGTCTGCGGCAGCACCTGGCGATGCAGCGATTCCACCCTGTTTGCGTATTGCCCGGAGCTCCTCGACGATGCTGGCCAACTGCGGCTCCAGGCGCGAGGCCGCTTGGGAGTCGAGCGCGCGAGCGATCAAAACCACAAGGGTCGCCGAAAACAGCGAAATCAGGCAGACCGCAACGGCGTTCTTCAAGTCCATATCTTGTCCCTTTTGGTTACTGCCTTCATTACGACTCGGGATAGTTGAATTTCACCGATATGGGTATGTCCGGGTGAAAACTGGCCGTCAGGGGGCACCCCTTAGCCGCCTCCTCCACAGCGCGGCGGTCTTCGGCCGCGAGCGCTCTTGGCAATCGCACCTCAACGTCGACGCCAGCGACACGTGGCGACGAGCCGCAGGACATCCGCACGATCGCCCGAACGGTCGCCCCGATGAGATCGACTTTCCGCTGTTGGGCCAGCAGGCCAATTTGCATGCTCAACAACGTGCATCCTGCCAGTCCTGCGGCCACCAGTTCATCCGGCGCGAACTCTTCGCCACTGCTGCTGCCGCCGCACGACGCGGGGGCATACATCACAACCGACCTTTTTCCATCGAGCTGCCTGGCCGTGCAATGCTGAAAGTCATCGTACACTGCCTCGACTCGTCTTGCCGTCTCCATGATTTATCCTTGAATACGCGGCTGAAGCGTATGGCCGCAGTAGGTCTGATAGGCCGCCACCAGCGCATCTTGGTAGCCCGCTTCCTGATCCGGCTCAAGGGCATGGTAAATCTTCACAGTCTGGAGCAAGGTGTTTGCAGAGCCGCTGCCCGGTTGCAAACCTTTGTTCTTGAGGTGGGCGAAGATCAACGGCAGGCCGTCAATCGTGACCGATTTCCCGCCGACAATCAATTTTCCATTGGGCGGCGGGCCGCCGCAGGCGCCGCAGGCGGCCGCGGCCGGCGTCTGGCCGGATTCTGCCTGGGGCTGCAATGCGGCTAGGGCGTCGACCTCGACCGCAACCCGCTCGGCAACCAACCACACCGCCTCTTCGTCGGCTTGATCGGCGCAGCGGATCGAGCGATGGCAAGATTTGGCCCGCTCGCCCAAAATGTCGCTTACCACCAGCGAGGCGCTCACCCGGCCGCTATATTTCTCGGTTCCCTGCTTGGCGCAGAGCTTCGAGCAGCCGTCCACGGTGATCGTGGGATGCTGGCGGGCAAAACGGCGCTCGCCTTCTTCGCCTTCCAGAAACAGCGGCAAGCAGATGGTTACGCTCTGCTGCGGGCGCAAACCCTCCAGGACGCGGCGGACCGCCTGCCGGGCAATCGTCCCCTCGGGGATTTCCTCTCCGCTGCATGAAATGATGCCGACCTTCGCGATTGCTTCCGCCATGATGGTTTCCTCACTTCCTTTGTATCTCCGCCGCCAACTCCTCGACAACCGTCCAGCCGTCTTCGCTCAAGGCGGTTGCCGTGCCGAAACTCGCACCGCGATGGCGTTTCATCGCGTCGTAGACCCGTATCCCCTTGGCGATCTTGCCGCCCGATCGCTCGACGTTCTTGTAGGCGCAGAGCTTCGGGCAGCCATCTACAGTCACGCAGGACGACTGTTGTACCTTCTTCTGAGTCGCGTCGTCGCCCGCCACCAACAGGGCGAGGCAGACGGTATCTGCTTGCCCTGGCAGCAGCTTGTCGGCGACATGGTAGGCCGCTTCGCGGCTGATCAGCCCGTGTACTTTGCCGATCCCGCTGCAAGGAATCACCAGCAACTTTTCGGTTGCACTCGCGTCGGCCATTCGGCGATCTCCTTTTCGTGGTCGTCATGCTCCGCATGACGAAGCCTTCCGTACTCGTCACGCTCCGCGTGACGAAATCTCATCACGCGGAGCGTGATGAGTACCTTACGAATACTCGTCCGCCTTCTTCCCGACGATCTCGGCGTAGGCGGCCCCGTCGATCAGCAACTCGCGGTCAACCGAGAAGTCCCGCAACTGAAGTTCCGCAATCCATCCCGCGCCGTAAGGGTCCTGGTTGACCGTCTCCGGAGCGTCCGCCAAGGCAGCATTCACGGCGACCACCCGGCCGGCAACCGGCGAGACTACCTCCAGCGTCGCCTTGGCGCTTTCCACGTAACCCGCATCGGCGAATTGATCCACCTCCACCCCAACGCTCGGCAGACCCACGAAGCTGATGTCGGTCAACTGCTGCTGGGCGAAATCGGAGATGCCGATCCGGGCGCGGACGCCGGCTGCATCCACCTCCGTCCAGACGTCGTTCTCGTTGAACAAGAATCCGACCAAGGGGATCTTGAACAGGAACTTGTCGTGAGCCACCTCAAGGTAGTCTTGCGGAACCGCGAAGACTGGCGGGACGGGGCTCGCCGGGGAGAGTTGCTCATCGGCCTGCTGACGAATCATCTTGATCATGGCCACGATCGCCGGTTTTTCCGGAAACGTGATGGCGTCCGGACCACAGGCCTTGGCGCAGGCTCGGCAGAAGACCACGCAATTGTTCCGGTGGGCTACGATCAGCTTCCGCTCCGATCCTTCCTGACGCTCGAACACCTGGTGCGGACAGAAGCGGTCGCACTCCATGCAGAAGCAGCACCTATCGTAGTCGATCGTCGGGAACCAGGGGATCTTCTCCCGCGGCACGCCCATGAAGGTGGCTTCGCTCACGGCTGCTTCTCCTTCATGCCCTTCAAGGCCGAGGTAACCTTTTCCACCGCTTCGTCGGTGGTCAAGTCGCGGATGTCGATGGGCATGAGATCGGCGGCGAGGTCCATGCCCGCGGTGGCAAAGGCGTCGCGGAACATTTTCTTCTGCATGTTCGGCGCACAGCCGGCCACGATCAGCTTCCGTCCGCTCTTGAGCATGTCGGCCAGGAAGCGGTCGCCGTCCTCCTCGCACAACTGCGGATGGATAAAGCCGTACTCCACCGGCAACTCGATCCGCACCCGGTTGATGAAGTCCCAGATGTCCATCTTGGAGAAGCCGGGACACTTCCCGGTGCAGACGCAC
>JAJYGU010000212.1 GCA_021784975.1 Planctomycetota bacterium | reverse complement strand
GAACGGGCTCTACGTGCTCGACGAGCCGTCGATCGGGCTGCACCCCCGCGACGTCCGCCAACTGCTCGGTGCAATTGGCCGGCTCCGCGACCGCGGCAACACGGTGGTGGTGGTGGAGCACGAAGAGGCGATCATCCGGGCGGCCGATCAGGTGGTGGAAATCGGCCCCGGGGCGGGCGAACGCGGCGGCAAGGTGGTTTTCCAGGGCACGCCCGCTGAGATGGAACGTTCCACGGAGAGTCTTACCGGCGATTACCTGGCCGGCCGCCGCGGCTTCGGCGGCAAGGGGCCGCGACGTCCGCCCAACCACGGCTGGATCCGCCTGGCCGGCGCGCGGGGCAATAATCTCAAGAATATCACCGTCGAGTTTCCCTTGGGGGTGTTGTGCCTGGTGACCGGGGTGAGCGGATCGGGCAAGAGCACGCTGGTGCAAGACACGCTCTATCCGGCCCTGTGTCGCCGGCTCCGCAAGGACGCTCCCAAGCCCTACCCGCACGACGACGTGTTCGGCGACGGCCAGCTCGACGACGTGATCATGGTCGATCAGAGCCCGATCGGCCGCTCGCCGCGCTCCAATCCGGTGACGTACTTGAAGGTCTTCGACGAGATCCGGGCGGTTTTCGCCGACACGGTGGAGGCCCGCACCCGCAACTACCAGGCGGGCCACTTCAGCTTCAACGTCGACGGCGGCCGTTGCAACGCCTGTCACGGCGAAGGCTACATCCAGATCGACATGCAGTTCCTGGCCGACGTCTACATGCGCTGCAGCCAGTGCAACGGTACCCGCTACCGGGACGAGATCCTCGACATCACCTACCGCGGTCGCAACATCGCCGAGGTGCTGGAAATGACCGTCCGCGAGGCGTTCACCTTCTTCCGCGGGCAGCCCAAGGTGCAGGCCCGGCTGAAACGGCTAATCGACGTGGGGCTGGACTACGTGCGGCTCGGCCAGCCGGCCAACACCCTTTCCGGCGGCGAGGCCCAGCGGCTCAAGCTGGCCGGCTACATGAGCAGCGCCAAGCGCGGCCGCTGCCTGTTCATCCTCGACGAGCCCACCACCGGTTTGCACTTTTCCGATGTGGTGCAGCTCCTGGATTGTTTCGACGCCTTGTTGGCGGTGGGACATTCGCTGATCGTGGTGGAGCACAATCTGCAAATGATGAAGGCGGCCGACTACCTGATCGACCTGGGGCCGGGGGCGGCCGAGGATGGCGGCCAGGTAGTGGCCAAGGGCACGCCGGAAATGGTTGCCCGCAACCCCCGCTCGCTCACCGCCGGGTTTCTGGCCAAGGTGCTGGATGCGAGCGAGGAGGTTATAGTGTAAGCAGTGGGGGCTCCCCTCTACCGCAGGCGGGAGAGGGGCCGGGGGCGAGGGCAGTGTGAAACAACGCAACCAGGGGTAACATAATGCCCTTCGACTCATCCTCCGCCGATCTCGCCCGCTACGTTCGGCAGATGCGGTTTGCCCCGATCGGCGAGCAAGGGCAACGGCGCTTGGCGGCCAGCCGAGCGATGCTATGCGGCTGCGGCGCGCTGGGCAGCACGATTGCCAATACGCTGGTCCGGGCGGGCGTGGGCTTTTTGCGGATCGTGGATCGCGACTTCGTCGAGCTCAGCAATCTCCAGCGGCAGGTCTTGTTCGACGAGGCCGACGCGGCGGCCGGCTTGCCAAAGGCCGTCGCCGCTGCCGAAAAGCTGCGCAAGATAAACTCCTCGGTAACGGTTGAGCCGATGGTGGCCGACATCACACCGCAAAACGTCGAGTCCCTGTGCAACGGGATCGACGTGGTGATCGACGGGACCGACAATTTTGAGACGCGGTTTCTCATCAACGACGTCTGCGTCAAGCTGCGGCTGCCTTGGATCTACGGAGGATGTGTCGGGGCCGAGGGGCAGACCATGACCATCCTGCCCGGCCAGACACCGTGCCTGCGCTGCCTGATGCCGGAGTGCCCGCCCCCCGGGAGCACGCCCACTTGCGACACGGCCGGAATTCTCGCTCCGATCGCAGGCGTGATCGCCTCGTTCGAGGCGGTCGAAGCGATCAAAATCCTCACCGGCAACCACGGGGCCCTCTGCCGCGACCTGATCGTGGTCGACCTGTGGCAAAACCGCGTGCGTCCTATCGACGTCCGGTCCCTTCGCGACGGGGTGGACTGTCCAGCGTGCAAGCGCGGCGAGTTTTCCTGGCTCTCTGGCAGCTCGGGCAGCCGGACGGCGGTCCTCTGCGGCCGCAACGCGGTGCAGTTGAGTTTTCCGGGCACGCAAGTATCCCTCGACGAACTGGCCGACAAGCTGCAAGGGGTGGGCTACCTCACCCGCAACCAGTTCCTCGTGCGACTGAAGGTAGAAGGCTACGAGTTGACGATTTTCCCCGACGCTCGCACGATCATCTTGGGCACCGATGACATCAGCACGGCGCGGGCGGTGTACGCGAAATATATCGGCGGTTGAACCATGAAAGCCATGTTGCTTCGTCAAATTGCACCGATCGACTCCGGCCCGCTGGAATGGGTTGATCTGCCGATCCCCGAGCCGGGGCCGGGCGAAGTGCGGCTTCGCGTCCGCTGCTGCGCCATTTGCCGCACCGACCTGCACGTGATCGAAGGCGACCTGCCGCGGCAGAAGCTGCCGATCATCCCCGGACACCAGATTGTGGGTACGATCGACAAACTCGGGCCGCTGGGCATTGATACCGGCCCGCCACGTTTAGCCGCTTCCGGCACGGAAGCGAAGCCAGGCCTCGTCCTTGGCCAACGCGTGGGTGTAGCGTGGCTGCGGCATACCTGCGGCCAGTGCGGCTTCTGCGTTACCGGGCAAGAGAACCTCTGCGAGTCGGCCCGATTCACCGGCTATCATGCCGACGGCGGCTACGCCGAGTATGCCGTCGCTCGGGCGGATTTCGTCTACCCGTTGCCGGCGGCATTTACCGATGTCGAGGCCGCGCCCTTGCTCTGTGCCGGCATCATCGGCTATCGCGCCCTGCGGCGGTGTCAGTTGCGGCCCGGCGGACGACTGGCGATCTACGGCTTCGGCTCGTCGGCCCACGTGGTGATTCAAATCGCCCGGCATCGCGGCTGCGAGGTGTACGTGGTGACGCGGGGCGAGATGCACCGCGAGTTCGCCCGGCAAATGGGGGCGATTTGGGCCGGCGAGGATGCCCACGACATGCCGGTCAAGGTCGATAGCGCGATCATCTTCGCCCCGGCGGGCGAGTTGGTCCTGCCGGCGCTGGAATCGCTCAACAAGGGCGGCACGCTCTCGCTGGCCGGGATCTACATGACCCCAATCCCGCAGATGGATTATGAGCGTCACCTTTTCTACGAGCGTGACGTCCACTCCGTCACCTGCAACACCCGCGAGGACGGCCGCGACCTGCTGGCCGAAGCGGCTGCCATCCCCATCCGCCCCCACGCCACCGCCTATTCCGTGGCCGACGCAAACCGCGCGCTCCAAGACCTGAAGCACGATCGGATCAGCGGCACCGGAGTACTGGTGATCTAGCGGCCCAGCCGGGACAGTCCCCTACTGCGCGGCGAACTCGCGGTTGGTCAGCCGCTCGAAGGCTTCGATGTATTTTTGCCGGGTCTTTCGCACGATCTCATCGGGCAGCGCGGGCGGCGGGCTGTTCTTGTCCCAGGGCGTGGCCGACAGCCAATCCCTCACGAATTGCTTGTCGAACGATGCCTGACCCCGCCCGGCCGCGTACTGATCGGCCGGCCAGAACCGCGAGCTGTCCGGGGTGAGCACCTCGTCGATTAGCAGTAATTGGTCGCCCAGCAGGCCAAACTCGAACTTGGTGTCGGCAATGATAATTCCCCGTTGCCGGGCGTAGTCCGCCCCGCGCTGAAAGATGCGCAGGCTCCGCTGGCGCAACTGTTCGGCCAGCTCCCGGCCGACCGTACGGACCACTTGCTCGAAGCCGATGTTTTCGTCGTGACCGGCAGCCGCCTTGGTCGAGGGGGTAAAGATCGGCTCGGGCAGCCGCGCGCTTTCCGTCAGCCCCTCGGGAAGCTTGATCCCACAAACCGTTTGGCTCTGCTGATATTCCTTCCAACCCGAGCCGGCCAAGTACCCCCGCACCACGCACTCGATCGGCACGACCTCGGTCTTGCGACAGAGCATCGACCGGCCGGCCAGCATGGCCCGATCGACGCCGGCCGGAAGGTCCATCTGGGTAACGTCGCTAGTAATCACGTGGTCCGGCTCGTGGAGCAACTGAAACCAGAAAGAGGAGATTTGGGTCAATACCCGGCCCTTGTCGGGAATGGCCGTCGGCAACACCCAATCAAAGGCGCTGAGGCGATCCGTGCTGACCAGCAGGATGCGGTCGCCAAGGTCATAGACGTCGCGGACCTTGCCGCGTCGCACGGGCAGCCCCGGCAAGGAGGTCTCTCGAACAATCATGGTCTGTGGCTGGGGGTTGACGAACGAAGGCCGATTGCCATTTTATAGCCGCCCTGTGGCGACTTGCCCAGTGGGCTGTGGTGGCAGTTTCATGGGGCCAACGACGAATATAGCATGCGCGGCGCGAGGGGGAAACATTTTGCGCCGCCGAAACTACGGCGATCGCCCCAGGGGCGAAGTTCCGTCAGCCGCTGAACGTTTCAGCCCATTCCGCATGCTGCATAACTACGACGTAATCCATACGTGGTAGGGGGACGGACGTGACGGATCTTGTGGCCCGGTGTCGCCCGAGAACACAGTCACCCCCCCGACTGTGCCCAAGTTGCCAATCGGCTTGCCCGGATTTTCTATCTTCGATAAACTGAACTGTTTCAGTTGTGTAAGGGCAATAATTAAGGACGTGCGTTGATGGGCCAGATGCGATTCCAGGTCTTTCCGACTGGCAGCATCACGGAGGGGATGGTCCAGCAGGCGTACCTGGCGGGGGTGGACCGGGTTTCCTGGCCCACCCGTACCAGCCTTGAAGACGAGTGTTTGGTGTTGCAGCGGTCGGTTTCCGATTCCGGCAATCTGCACGTCCCCTGGCCGGTAGAGGGGCACGGACAGGTCATGCTCAGCACCGGGAGCCTGATGGAGCGACCCGAACCGTACCAGTTGCCCTTGGAGCTCGCCCGCGGAGTGCTCGCTCAGCTCCGCAATCAGCTTTCCGAGTGGCAGATGGCCGGGTTGACGGTGTCGTCGACCGTCGCCGGAAAGGTCGCCGAGGCGGTGGGCCAGTTTTCCCAGGCGGTGGTGACGCAAAGCGACGTCGCTGTCTCGTCGCGGTGGGCGGGCGGCGCGCTGCGGGCCGGGCTGGATGCCGCGAACCTGCTGGCAGCCGCCTACGCTGAGCAAGCCTGGGCGGTCCGCCGTCATAATGGGGGGTCGCTGAATAGTTACGTGGGTGCCGACCTGGGCACCGCGCTGTTGGACGATCACTCCGCCAGGCAATTTCTACAAAGCTTCAATGCCGCCCAGGTTCCCATCTGCTGGCGGGATACCGAAGCCACCGAAGAGAATCTCTCCTGGACCACCAGCGACCGGCAAATCACCTGGTGCCGCAGCCACGCCCTGAAGGTGTTGGCCGGACCGTTGCTGATGCTTGCCTCCCAGGCCTTGCCCGACTGGCTGTGCCTGTTCGACGATGACTTTGAGAGCCTGTTCCACTGCGTGTCGGCATTCGTGCGGGCAGCGGTGAACCGCTATCGCGGCGCGGTGGACGGCTGGATCTGCGCCGGTCGAGTGAACACCACCGAGGCCCTGGCGATCTCGGAGCAGGAGGAGCTGCAACTGGTGGCCCGATCGGTGGAAATGATCCACACGCTCGATCCGGGCACGCCGGTGATGGTGTCGTTCGATCAGCCCTGGGCGGAATACATGAGCCGCCGCTACTCCGACTTCCCGCCGCTGCACTTCGCCGATGTGTTGGCCCGCGCCAATATCGGCCTGAGCGGAGTGATGTTGGAAGTCAATCTGGGATATTATCCCGGCGGCACCTTGCCTCGCCATCCGCTGGAGTTCAGCCGGCAGTTGGACATGTGGGGCCTGTTGGGCTTGCCGATCTGGCTTTCGATCTCCGTACCCAGCGGTTTCCACTACGACCCACTGGCGCAGCACAAAGTGTCCTTGCCGCCGGGCAGTTGGTCCCCGGAGGCCCAGCGCGAATGGGTGGCCCAGTTTGTGCCGTTGATGCTGGCCAAGCCGATGGTGCAAGGGGTGCTCTGGAACCAGCTCCGCGACAGCGTGCCCCATGAATTCCCGCACGGCGGCTTGTTCGACGCCCGTCAACAAGCCAAGCCCGCCCTGCACGCTTTGGCCTCGTTGCGGCAGCATCTGCGCCAGCCAGACGCCTGAAGGTCGAGGCCGTTGGCAGTGCCTGCTGCCAAGTCGCACGCCGGGTGCCGGTGGCTCAAAAGTTGACTTGAACGCGCGGCAGTGGCCTCAGAAGCCTACCACTGTGTATTTCAGTCCGTCCAGCGACCCTTTCCAGCCGGTTCCTCAGGTCCTGGACATGACGCATGACGTGTTCAAGTTTCTCTTCGAGTCGGGGATTGGTGTGGCCTTCGTCACCAAGTGTCTGGCAATTCATGCTGCCCACAGCCGGGTCCGGGCGCTTCCCGCTGCCGACCGTCTTGAGATCATTGAGCGATTGAGATCTATCGCCGGTCGTCACGGCCTGGAGATCCTGGTCTGTGCGTGCAAGAACCCAGACATCTCACGCGGCTCTTGCCACCTTTCGGGCCGCTGGTCGTCCGCGGCCAATTGGGACTGTTCCAGGGCTAGTGGTGTGCAGAAAGGGCGCCTAGTGGATCGTCTGCAGAAGTACAACCAGCGCCTTATGGGGAACGCACTGAGGGAACCGCGGCTCCTGACGTCTCTCGACGTGACCGCGGGCCGCCGAATGCGTATTACCAGCGTCCCATGGGAGGAATATTGGGGGCAATGCGAAGCATTGACAAAGGAAGTCGCGGAGCTGAAAGTAGCCTGGACCGCTCTAATCTCTGGGAACTTGGCCGAGTACGATCATACTATGTCGACAGGGTCAGTTTCGCAAGGGTGGGAAACCCAGACTAACCTACTACCGCAGCCTCTCACATTATTGACGGAGCGGGGAACAGTGAATATCGTAGATCGTGGAGCGAATGACTGTCTTTCCCTTTCCTGGGCCGCAAATCATTGCGGGAACGACCGCATGGATCGCAAATGCGCAGCAGAGTCTCTCGCATTCAACCGCACACTGAGGGCCCGATCATGTCCACCGGCAACCTGCGGGGAATGCTCACCATCGACCAGTTGCGGCGCGAGGTCAAACAGGGGCAGATCGACACCGTGCTGCTGAGCTTCACCGATCCCTATGGGCGGCAGATGGGCAAGCGGCTCGATGCCGGGTATTTTCTTGACGGCGCGGCCGGCCACGGCACGCACTGCTGCGACTACCTCTTAACGGTCGACATGGAGATGGAGCCGGTTGCCGGCTACCGGCTGGCCAACTGGGCCCGCGGCTACGGCGATTTCCACATGGCCCCCGATCTGAGCACGCTGCGGCGGGCAACCTGGCTGGAGAAGACGGCACTGGTAATTTGCGACTTGCTCGATGTCCGCTCGCACGCCCTGGTGGCCCAGGCGCCGCGCTCCATCCTGCGGCGGCAGATCGAGCGGGCCGCCGCCCTCGGATACCAGGTCATGGCCGGCTCAGAGGTCGAATACTTCATCTTCCAGAACTCGTATCGCCAGGCGGCGGCCGCCGGATACGCCGGGCTGGAGCCGGCCGGCTGGTATCTCGAAGACTATCATATCCTGCAAGGTACACGGGAAGAACCGCTCAACGGCGCCGTCCGCCGCCACCTGGCCGCCTCCGGCATCCCGGTCGAGTGCTCCAAGGGCGAATGGGGCGTCGGGCAGCACGAGTTGAACGTCCGCTACGCCGACGTGCTGACGATGGCCGACCGCCACGCCATTTTCAAACAGTGCTTCAAGGAAGTCGCCGACCAACAGGGCGTCAGTGTCACCTTCATGGCCAAGTTCGACACCGCCCGCGCCGGCTCGAGCTGCCACCTGCATTGCAGCCTGTGGCAGGACGGCCAGAGCGTGATGGCCGGCCCAAAACAACTTGGCCCGGTGAGGGCCAGCGACGTGTTCGGCTCGTTCTTGGCGGGCTGGATCGAGCATGTGCCTGAGGTGATGGTCTTCTACGCCCCCACGGTCAATTCGTACAAGCGTTACCGCTCGGGTTCCTGGGCCCCGACGCGTCTGGCCTGGAGTCACGATAACCGGACAGCGAGTTTCCGCGTGGTCGGCGAAGGGCCGAGCCTGCGGATCGAGTGCCGCATCCCCGGCGCCGATTGCAATCCGTACCTGGCCTTTGCGGCTGCGCTGGCATCGGGCTTGGACGGCGTTGCGCGGAAGCTGGACCCGCCGCCCATCTTTCAGGGCGACGTCTATGCGGCCGACGCCTTGCCCACGGTTCCGGCCACGCTCCGCCACGCCACTGACCAATTCGAGGCCAGCCCGTTTGCCCGCGCGGCATTGGGCGAAGAAGTCGTCGAGCACTACGCCCACTTCTACCGGGTCGAGCAGCAAGCCTACGACCAGGCGGTGACGGACTGGGAACGGCGGCGGTATTTTGAACAGATCTGAAACTCCGAGACCATGAAGCCCCTGATCGGTCTGACGATCTATGCCCGCGATGCGGAGGACCAGTTCCGGTTGCCCGCTCTGTACTGCGATGCGCTGGTCCGGGCTGGCGGCGTGCCGGTGCTCTTGCCGCCCGTCGAGGTCGATATATCGTTGTGGCTGGAGCGGTGCGACGGCCTGATCCTTACCGGCGGC
>JAJYGU010000424.1 GCA_021784975.1 Planctomycetota bacterium | reverse complement strand
CGGCCTTCTTGGCGCCCAGCGGCGTAGTTACGATGGCGATCATGCCCGGCAAGATGACCAGAAACGGCAACAGCATCTTGGGAAAGGCGGCAATTAGCGGCGTCCGCCGGGCAGCGGACATCGAATCGGCGGCCATCGCCCGCTGCACCACCAGAAAATCGGTGCACCAATAACCGAAGGAGAGGACAAATCCTAGCCCCATCACCATCCCGAACCATTCCACCCCCATCGGATTATCGCTGGCGTGGGCCATGTTCTGCCAGGTGTTGGTCCAGGTTCCGGCCGGGTAAGGCGGGCTCCAAGTGGTGGCCAACTCGTTGAGCCGCACCACCAGCCCGTGCCAGCCGCCCACGTTGATCAGCCCGAGGATCACCAGCGGCAGAAAGCCGAGTACGATCAGAAAGAATTGCAGCACCTCGTTATAGATCGCCGAGGTAAAGCCGCCCAAGAGAATGTAGGCCAGCACGATCGTCGCCGAGGCAAACAGGCTGGCGTGAAAATTCCAGCCCAGCAACAGATTCATCAGCTTGGCCAGGGCATACATCGAAACGCCCGACGAAACCACCGTCATCACCGCGAAGCTGAGGGCATTGAAGCCGCGGGTCTTTTCGTCGAAGCGCAGTTTCAAGTATTCGGGCACGGAGCGGGCCCGCGAGCCGTAGTAATAAGGCATCATGAAAATGCCCACGAACACCATGGCCGGAATCGCCCCCAGCCAATAGAAATGGCTGGTCATGATCCCGTACTTGGCCCCGCAGGCCCCCATCCCGATGACCTCTTGCGCTCCCAGGTTGGCGGACAGAAAGGCCAAGCCGGTGATCCAGGCGGGAATCGAGCGGCCGGAGAGGAAGAAGTCGGTGCTGGTCTTCATGAATCGCTTCAAGGCGACCCCGATGCCCAGCACAAACAGGCTGTAGACGACCAGGATGAGATAGTCGACAGACCCTAGATGGACGCTTTCCATAGACGCATTATCGGTACCAGTCATAGAACCGCAAGTGCCCGCCAGGGGACTGTCCCGATTTTCGCGGCGATGGTGACGGTGGTACGCCCATACGTCAGACCGCCGCGAAAATGGGACTGTCCCCTGGCACGATGCCATCTGCTTGCAAGCCAACTAGCCCGCCAGTTCTCGGCAGACGTGCAGGATGCGTCGCACGGCTTCGTCGATGTCGTCTTCCGTGGTGGTGGCGCCCAGGCTGAAGCGGAGCGAGCTGGCCACCAGCGCGTTGGGCAGACCCATCGCCCGCAACGTGGGCGACAGCTCGGTCGATCCGCTGGAACAGGCCGAGCCTACCGAGCAGGCAACGCCGGCCAGATCGAGGGCCATCAACAGCACTTGGCCGTCCAAACCCGGAAAGGCGATGTTGCTGGTTTGCGGGAGCCGTTCCGCTCGGCTACCGTGAATGACCGCGGTGGGGAAGCCCGCCATGATCTGCCGCTCGAAGCGGTCGCGGAGCGAATTCAGCCACCGGACATGCTCCTCTTGTTCGCCTTGCCAGAGTTCCAGGGCGGTGGCCATGCCCACCGCCAAGGCCACACATTCGGTGCCCGGCCGAAGACCGGCCTGCTGATGCCCGCCGTACATCAGCGGCGCCAGCGGCACGCCGTCGCAAACCACTAGCGCGCCGATGCCGGGAGGTCCGCGGAACTTGTGGGCGGCAACGCTCATCGCCGCCACCTTCAAGGCCCCGAAATCGACCGGCCGCTTGCCGACCACCTGCACGGCGTCGGTGTGCAGCGGAACGCCGGCCTGTCGGCAGACGGCGGCCATTTCGGCGACCGGCTGCATGACGCCGGTTTCATGATTGCCGAGGATGACGCTCACCAGGCGGGTCTGATCGCTGAGCAGGCCGGCGAGCTGCTCCGCGCGCACCGCTCCGTCCGAGGTCAGGCTGAGGGTGTCCAACCGCCAACCGCGCTCCAACAGATGCTCCGCCGGAGAGATCACGCTCTGGTGTTCCCCGGAGGAGATAATAATCTGGCCGGGCGGGCGGCCGCCGGCCTGGCTGATGCCCAGGACGGCCAGGTTGTTGGCCTCGGTGCCACCGCTGGTGAAGATCAACCGGTCGCGACGCGGCGGAGCGAGGTTCGCCCCAAGGATGGTGGCGATCTTCTGGCGGGCATCGTCCAACTGCCGCCGGGCTTGTTGACCCAGGCGGTGTTGGCTGGCCGGGTTGGCGACCCCCCCGGCCGCACAACGGGTCATGGCCTCGACCACCTCCGGCCGGATGGGCGTAGTGGCATTGTGGTCGAGATTGATTTCGTTGATCGAGGACATCCAAGACCCAAAACCCAAGACCGAAGACCCAAGTCCCACCGAATAAATTGGCCGATTCCAACGTCAGCCCCCCCAGCAACCCACCGTCCAGATGGGTACCGCCCTCGGCAAACTGCCGTTGCCCTCTATTGCGCAGCATTGTTATGATGCCCCCTTCGGCCGTAGCTAGCAAGTGGTCCACTGCGCGCGAGGAGGCGCCGCTGAGAATGCAGTCGTCGGCAGGCGTAGTGTGTCGTGCGCTGACCATGTTGGCATTCTTGATCGGAATACCGATGGTGGCCCTATCGGGCACGTCGTGGCCCGATACGTTGCGACGCCTGCAAGAGAAGTGGCAAGATATCGAGGCATCGGCCACCTCCGCGTTTACCTCGCTTTCCTCATTCATATCACCATCGCCCGCGCAACGCTTGGCCGAAGCTCCGCAAGCGGAGCCGGCGGGGTCCGATTTGCGAGTCGGCGGTGAAGGAAACACCGGCGATACAACGGCTCTTATTGCGAGCAGAACTGCGATTCCAAGGCATTTCCCGTCCGCAAGCGTCAACGAACTTGCGGCACTTGGCACAGCGAGCGACCCGGCAAATACAGCGGTGGTTCCCGCCACCTATCAGGCGGCAAGCACCGAAGACCCTGCAAATCGGGCCGCCACGGCAGCCACACTGGCCAATCGAGCCTACGCGCCGGACGCTCGCAGCGGCACGACGGCCGGCCTGCCGCCGGGCCAGTCGGCGGTGGCCGCAGATCCCTTCGCCCACATTCAGAATCGGCTCCGCCGGTTAGGCGCGACCTACTACCTGCTCGAAGCCTGGGGCGATGAACAACCGCTGTATCGCTTTTACTGCAAGATGGCCATGGGCGGAAATACCAGCTATACTCGCTATTTTGAGGCAACCGACGCCGATCCGCTGCAGGCAATGAGCCAAGTCCTCCGGGAGGTCGAGGCTTGGCACAACGGCGCCAGCGGCAAAGCTGAGTCGGCCAAACCGCCTGCCGCTCGGTAGAAACCTCCTGCCAACACCTCGATTGTCGCCTAGCCTGGATTTCCATGAGCGGAGCTCGTTTGACCACTGGGCATGTGTTGCACAGTGTGTCGCTTCGCTATCGGCAGGGCCGTCCGGCAGACCGGAGGTCGCTTGGTCCGCCCATCAGCGTCCGGCGGTTTTGGCACCTGGAATCGCCAAGGACGCCCCCGCCACATGGGTGGGATTGTGCGCGCGACGAGACCCTCGCTCGGCTGGAGGCGGTCCTTTTTCTGTCCCAGTGCCCGGTGGGCAGCCGAAAACTAGCCCAGTTGGCCGGCTTGGCGGATGGCACAAAAGCGCGTACACTGGTCCGAACTCTGAATCGGGTATACGATGCCGAGGGAAGGGCCTTTCGCGTCGAGGAGGTGGGTGGTGGGTTTCAGTTGATGACCCGAGCGAAATTCGCCGCTTGGCTCAGGCGGTTGCACGCCACTTCGGTTGAAGTCCGCTTGTCGGAGCCGGCGATGGAGACTCTGGCGGTGGTCGCCTATCGCCAGCCGGTGCACAGGGCTGATGTCGAAGCCGTCCGAGGAGTACAATCCGGCGAGATCCTTCGCCAGTTGATCGACCGGGACCTGGTGCGAGTCGTCGGTCGTAGCGATGAGTTGGGACGGCCTTTCTTGTACGGTACCACCAAACATTTCTTGCGGATCTTTGGATTACGACACCTCGACCAACTGCCGCCAACAGGACTGACGCGGGCGCCCGCGTCCCTCGCCACCGCTTGCCCGGGGGCAGAGACAACTTTGGAAACACCAACCCATAAGCAATCTAACCCATTTCCACTTGCGGAGGAGGAGGCCAACGTGAAGACACTTACTACTGCCAAGGTCAGGCAAGAAGCACTTGCGAACGATCCGATCGCGATTGCCAGCCAGCGGCCCGGCAGCGATCGGTCCGGCAACGAGGTCCCTGTTGCCCGATACGAAGACGAGAATGAAGATGACGATATCGACGACGAGGACGACGAAGACGACTACGAGGACGAAGACGAGGATGTCGACGACGAGCCGTGGGAAGAAGTCGACGACGAGGATGAAGATGCCGACGAAGAAGACGAGGACTGGGAGGAGGATGAGGATTGGGAGGACGAAGACTGGGACGAGGATGAGGATTGGGACGAGGATGAGGAAGGCGAAGGCGGAGGCGCGGAAGACAACGGGGAGTGAGCACCGATTAATTCAAGCCATGGCCCGTGTCCAGCCGCCATTGGCCGCCCTCCCGACCGGTGATTCGGGGGCGAGCAGGCAACACAAGGCGACGGCAAGCGAGGGTGAAGGGAGACAAACGTCGTGTTGCCCTTCACCCGTTGCTTTGCGCCGCCCGCAACTGGACTGTAACGAGTTCTGCAGCACGGGCTTCCAGCCCGTGAGCGAACACGGCCAAGATGGCCGTGCCACACTTGCGGCCAAGATGGCCGTGCCACACTTGCGGCCAAGATGGCCGTGCCACTTACCGCCGACACATCAATCGTTGCAGTCGCCCATCAGGACCCATACCGTAAGGAGACGGCTCTGGAGAGCCGTCCTACAGCACGCTTTTGTTCAAATCATTTGTGATCGCTCCACAAGGACTGGCTTATGAACGACGCCGATGCTTCCGCGAACATTGCCAGAATCGTGCAGTCGCCTAGCTACCGCGTAGCCTACCGCGATACCGAGCTGATGACGGGGCCAGACCTGCGGCCAGTTCGCATGGAGCTGGAGCTCCTGAAGCCGGAGCTGTATCTCCGCAAGCACAAGATCCGCTCTACCATTGTGGTCTTCGGCAGCACGCAGATCATCGAGCCGGCGGCCGCCCAAACAAGGCTGGATCAAGCCTGGCGGGCATTGGCCGAGGCCCCGAACGACCGTAAGCGGCAGCGGACGGCCGCCCAGGCCGAACGGCTGGTGGAGTGGAGCCATTACTATGACAAGGCCCGCGAGTTCGGCCGGCTGGTCTCCAAAGCCTGCCAGCCGGACGGCCCGTACGACTACGTGGTCACCACCGGCGGCGGGCCGGGCATCATGGAGGCCGCCAACCGCGGGGCCTACGACGCCGGGGCCAAGTCGATCGGCCTGAACATTCGCCTGCCCCACGAGCAGCAACCGAATCCCTATATCACCCCCGATCTGTGCTTCCAGTTCCACTATTTCGCCATGCGGAAGCTGCACTTTCTGCTGCGGGCGAAAGCGCTGGTGGTCTTTCCCGGCGGATTTGGCACGCTCGACGAGCTGTTCGACGCCCTGACGCTCCGCCAGACCGGGCGGATGCAGAAACTGCCGGTGATCCTCTTCGGCCCCGACTATTGGCGGCGGGTTGTCGACTTCCAGTTCCTGGCCGACCAGGGGACCGTCGCCGACGAAGACCTCGACTTGCTGAACTTCGCCGATACGGCCGAGGAGGCTTGGGCGATGATCCGCCGGTTTTACGCAGCGAAGGAGACATCGGCTAGCCTTTAGGCGAGTGAGCTACAAAGACTGTCGCGCTGCCTGGCCGGCCCATAACCGTTCACGGGCAACTGTCATTCTGGGCGTAGCGAAGAATCTGGCCTGCTCACGGGGCAACGTAGATCCTTCGCTCCGTTCAGGATGACAGGCCTATTTCCGCCCTGTGAACGGTTACGCCGGTCCATCCTGGTAATGACCATGCGAAGGCTGATCCATATTCCGATTGTTCACACCGCCGCCGATCTGGGATCGCTCTCCGAATTGGTGCAGTCGCACTACACAAGAGTCTGCGGCAGGATAGGTTGGCAGCAACGCGAAGAGGTTCTTAAGGCCTTGTGGACCGATATTGAGGCCAACCTGGAGGAGATGCGCCTCGACGCCCGGAAGACCCGCATGTATCAGGACGGCCTGCCCGTCTGCGGTTTCGAGGAGAGGATCGTCCGTGAGCTTGCCAAGGCGGGCAGCCGCAACCATCAGTTGATTCTCAAGTGGCTCGATCGAGGGGCGGCGCTCATGGGCACCGAGGATTCTCAACTGCTGGTGGAAGAATACGAGATCCAAAAGCAGCGGCTTACGCAGACGGCCGGCGATCCATCGACTCGCAAGGAACAGGAAGATCGCCTGGAACGGCTGCTCACGGCGCGCGACTCGTTCATCGCCGAGCGGATCAACCACACGCTTCGAGACAGCGAGGTGGGGCTGTTATTCTTAGGCGCCCTCCATCGGCTGGGCGCCCTGACGGCCACCGATATTCGCATCGAGACGCTGGGAGAAGTCCTCCACAAAGCTGTACGGCGGCCAGGGTCCTAGAACGACGCATCGCCCCGGTGGATGCCCCTCGGGGGCAGTTGCTGCGCGGCCCTGAGCCGCAAGGGGACAGGCACATTTTTCGGCCCTCGACGGGCCGAAAAATGAGCCAGTCCCCGGCCCTTGGGTCTCTACCCGGCCCTGGAAGGCCGTCACGCCATCGCGCTCGACCAGGAATGCCAGCCGGATTCTGCGCCGCGGGGTAGCCGGCAGCCGCCGCCACTGCCGATAACAACCCTGCCACCGCCCCACCAATCGCTGCACCATCAAACGGTCTTGCTCGACATCCTCATCGGCCCGCTCGTAGTATGAGCGGCGCTGTTCCAGGTAGGCCAGCGGCAACGGGACACGAGGGATTGGGGATTGGGGATTAGGGATTGGCGTTGCCGAAGCAATCTGCACTCCCATCTCGCAGGCGCCGTCCAGGCGGCTTAGTTGGCTGAGCAGTTCGTGGTGACGATCGGAGAGCAGCGAGCGGATTTCGGTCTCCTCGCGCAAGGCCACTCCATAGCGCACCGGCAATACGCAGATTCGACGATGGATCGCATCCAGCAGAGCGGCATGAAGCATCGGCGGGACGGCTTGATGCGGAGCGTCGAGGAAGGCGCACCCTAACTCGCTCATTATGCTCCATTGCAGAGCGTATGAACCGGCAGCCTGCCTTGGCAGGCACGGCACGTCCCGACGGCGGCTGATGCCCAGCGGATATAGCGGCATGAAAATCTCCGTAAGGTAGCAGGCACACTCCGTGACCGTTCGCCGTAGGCCTCGTTTCGCCAGTCGATAACGTCACGGCACACGGAGTGTGCCTGCTACAGCTCCAAGCTGGGGCAGAAATGGTAGGGAGGCCAGGGGCCGCTCACCTCCAGCACGAGACCCTGACCCTGGACCTCGTGATCGAGGTTCTGCACGGTCTCCAACCAGCCTGTCCGCGCCGACACCGGCAGCAGGAAGGCCGCATTGAAGACCATTTCCTCGTTGCGGCCGGTCAAATCGGCGGGCAGATTGCGAATGCGGCGGCTCTCCACGGCTTTGCCCGCCAGATGCTGCTCCACCTCCTGAATGGCCCGCTGTATGCCGGCCCGCAGCTCCCGGCGGCTCTCCAATTGGGCCTTCTTCTGCGTCAGGTAAGCGGTTCCCGTGCGCTGCGGCTCGAGGTAATGCGGCGGTGGCAGGCCGAGGTGCCCGGAGGCCGGTTCCCAGCGGCGCTGGCGGAGATAGAGTTTGACTCCCCATTCTTGCTGCTGGCCGAGCCGTTTCAGGAACGCAACCACCGTCGAGCGGCAGCGTACCAATATGCCTTGCAAGGAATCTCGCGAACGAAACACCGTGCCCAGCCGCAACGGCAATACTGCCGAGCGGGCGGCGGCCTGGCAGATGATCTCGTGGTGCCGAGTGGCCGTCCGGCTCAGCCATTGAAGATCCTCGGCCGTCTTGCCCTGCAGCCTTTCGGGGTTGAACCGGTGCAAATCGACTCGGCTGGTAAGAGCGGCGATCGGCCCTTCGCGGACCAGCTCCACCGGGAAGCGAGGATCGACTCCAGGACCGATCCCTTCGACCCGACATTCGGGCTGGGTAAAGGCGTATTGGCAATAGCAGGGATCACTCATATTCCACTCGCGCGGTGGGCGGCGAGAGTTCCTCGATCGCCGCCTGCAAGTGCTTCGGCTGGATTTCCACGCCGGCCGCGTCGGGCTGGGCGGGTGAGGCCTCGATCCGCGAGGCCAAGGCGGTCATCATGGCCCGATGGCACACGCCTTCGATCTCCGCCCCGCTAAAGCCGCGGGTCTGCTCGGCCAGCCAGCCCGCGGTGACCCCCGCCGCCAGCGGCCGGTCGCGCAGGTGGACTTGGAAGATCTTCTCGCGGGCGGCCTGCTCCGGCAGGGGAAGCTCAATTTGGAGGTCGAATCGTCCCGGCCGCAGCAAGGCCGGATCCAATAGATCGCGGCGGTTCGTGGCCGCCAGCACGAGGACCCCCTTGAGTTCCTCGATCCCGTCCATCTCGGTCAGCAATTGACTGAGCACGCGGCCGCCCACGCCCGCGTCTTGGTGGCCGCCGCCGGCTCGGGTTGAGGCCAGGGCGTCGATCTCATCGAAGAAGACGATGCACGGGGCGGCTTGGCGGGCCTTGTGGAAGACTTCGCGGACGCCGCGCTCCGATTCGCCCACGTACATCGACATCAACTCCGGCCCCTTGACGGTGATGAAGTTCACTTCCGTTTCCGAGGCCAGGGCCTTGGCCAGGAGCGTCTTGCCGCACCCCGGCGGCCCCGAGAGCAG
>JAJYGU010000337.1 GCA_021784975.1 Planctomycetota bacterium | reverse complement strand
GCCCGCGTGCGGCCCGCTCTTCTTCTCGATATCCAGCAACGACATCGCCGGTCCAGTGACCCACGGGCCGCGGAAATCGATCGGAGCATCGGCCAGTGCGATCGAAAACCCCTTCGAGTTGCCCACCGCCACATAATTGGCCGCCGGAATCCCGGCGATGGTGCTGTCGCCGTCATAGCCCAGCGGGCAGGTCTCGAGCTTCGGTCGAATGGTGACGTAGGGTGACAAGGCGGCCGGATTCAAGGTCGGATTCTGCATGATTTGGTCGTGCAGCGCCTTCTCTTCCAGGAATAGCAGCAGCTCCACCGACCATCCGCCCGCGGAGTTCGGGGCCGCCGGATCGGGCCACTTCTTGAACGACCCCACGTACATCCGCGCCGCAAGGGCCAGTTGGTGTAGGTGGTTTTCGCAGGCCGCGCGGTTGGCGGCCGCCCGGGCCCGCTGCAAAGCGGGCAACAGCAGCGCGACCATAATCGATATGATGACGATCACCACCAACGTTTCGATCAGACTGAACCCGGACCTAGACGACTTGGGGACAATAGGGGAAACGTCGTGCGCTCGCATCTCAGTCACCTCCCATGAACTCGTGGAACCGCGATCGACAAGAACCTATCGGCTGGAGAAGACTGTTTGAGTGCGACAACTCCCAATTCCCACTACTCGCCATCCTACCCTGTTTGGCGCATGCGGGCAATTGCTTGTTTCGGCGCAAAAGGGGCAGTCCTTTATCTCTTCCTGCCCTGCACCACTCGCGGCAGGCGAGCGAGGTCCTTGATGGTTGCCGCCGCCTCGAATCGGCCGTCCGCTTCCAACAGACCGCGAACTGCGTCGTGAATCGTGGGGCTGACCTCCATCAGGAGATGCCCGCCCGGCCGTAGTCGCTCGGCCGCTTGCGGAATGAGCTTCTCAATCACCTCGGTACCCCGCGGCCCGGCCAGCAGCGCCCCCTGCGGCTCGAAGTTCTTAACCTCGGCCGGGAGCCCGGCCATCTCGGCTTGCGCCACGTAGGGCGGGTTGCTGACGACCACGTCAAACCGTCGATCGGCGGGCACAGCGGCAAACAGGTCGCTTTCCACCAGTTCGACCCGATCGGCCACCCCGTGTTGTTGGGCGTTGTCGGCAGCCACCGCCAGGGCCGCAGGGCTGACATCGGCGGCGGTCACGCGGCACTCGGGCAAGTGTCTTGCCAGACACACAGCGATAATGCCGCTTCCGGTGCCGAGGTCGGCGATGGCGGTGATCTTGTTCACCTGAGTGACGTTCGGCCCGGTTGCAGCGATCCCCCTCACCCCCTGCCCCTCTCCCCGAGGGAAAGGGGAGATGCCTGACAACTTCTTGGCCAAGTCCAGGACCGCGACCACCAGGAGCTCGGTTTCGGGCCGCGGAATAAGCACATCGGGCGTCACCCGGAACGAAAGCGAGTAGAACTCGCGGCGGCCAACCAGGTAAGCCACCGGCGTCCCTTCCGCTCGGCGGCGGACCAACTCGCGGAAGGCGGCCCGCACTTCTTCCCCCGGCGTTTCCTCAAAGCGAGTGTAGAGATCGATCCGCTGGCAAGCTAGCGTCTCGGCCAGCAGGACCTCGGCGTCCAATCGTGGGCTCTCCGACCCATGCCCGCGCAAATAGTCGGCCGTCCATTGCAACAGCCGGCCGATGCTCCAGGATTCGGCGGAAGACATGTCAATCGACCGTTCCAAACGCGGCCCGCTGCTCCTGGCGTTCGTATTCCAACAGGGCGTCGATCAAAAGGTCGAGGTTTCCGGCGATGATGCTGTCGAGCTTGTAAAGCGTCAGGTTGATGCGGTGGTCGGTGACGCGGTTCTCGGGGAAGTTGTAGGTGCGAATTCGTTGGCTGCGGTCGCCGGAGCCGATCTTGCTCTTCCGCTCGTCGGACCGCTTCTTGTGTTCGGTCGCCCGGCGGAGCTCGTAGATCCGGCTCTTCAGCACCCGCAGGGCCTTGGCCAGGTTCTTGTGCTGGCTCTTCTCGTCCTGGCAGGAAACCACGATGCCGGTTTCGTAATGCGTCAGCCGGATGGCGGAGGCGGTCTTGTTGACGTGTTGCCCGCCAGGGCCGCTGGCGTGGAAGATGTCCTTACGGTAGTCGCTGGGCTTGAGGTCGACCTCGACGTCCTCCGGTTCGGCCATGACCGCCACGGTGGCCGCCGAGGTGTGCACGCGGCCCTTGGCCTCGGTCTCCGGCACGCGTTGAACGCGGTGACCACCGCTCTCGAATTGCAGCGCGCGGAAGGCGCCCTCGCCCTCGACGCCGACGATCACCTCCTTGAAGCCGCCCAGCTCGGTGGGCGACATGTCGAGGATCTCTACCTTCCAGCGGCGGTCTTCGGCGTAGTGCTTGTACATTTCAAACAGATCGCGGGCGAACAAGGCCGCTTCTTCGCCCCCGGTGCCGGCGCGGATCTCCAGGATGCAGCGCGAGCGGTTGGCATCCTCGCCGCCGATGCTCAGATCGAGCAACTCGTTCCAGTAGCGTTCCCGTTGGGCCTTCAGTTGCGGAAGCTCGCCTTGGGCCAGTTCGCGCATCTCGGGGTCCCCGCCCTCGGCCATCTCCCTGGCCTCGCGGATCTGGCGATTGAGGTCTTTGAAGTGGCGGTACTTGGTGGCCAGCTTCGCCAGCGAGCCGTGTTCGCGGGCTACCGCCGTGAGCCGGGCCGGATTGACCAGCACCTCGGGGTCGACCAGTTGGCGTTCCAGCTCCTCAAAGCGGGAGAGCGTTTCGTCAAGCGGATTGGGCATAAAGCTCCGCGTCAGCGTAAGCTGACGATAATCGCTATCCAGAAATCCCAAATCCCAAGCACCAAATCCCAAGCAAGCCCAAATCTCCAATTTCCAATCGCCGCAAATGGCGGCTTCCTTTGAGGATTCGAGCTTTGAATATGTTTGGGATTTGGGACTTGTTGCTTCGGATTTGCATCCGAAACTTGCGCAACTTATCTTGACGCGGATCCTAAGAGGCCGTCCAGCAACAACTTCCACTTTCGCCAAGGGGACAGTCCCATTTTCGTCGGACGAAAATTGGGACAGTCCCCAACTTGTTTTTGGACGGCCGCTAAGAGGCTTAGGACTCGGCCGCCTCGACCGCTTTCTTCTTGCCGCGATTCAAGCTGGCGTAGCCGGCGGCGGCAAACTTCTTCTGGAACTTCTCGATCCGTCCGGCGGTGTCGACGTACTTCAGCTTGCCGGTGTAAAATGGATGGCAAGCATTGCAGATATCGACCTTCAGCTCCGGCAGGGTGCTGCGGGTGGTAAAGGTGTTGCCGCAGCCGCAGGTTACCTTGGTCACGACGTAGTTGGGGTGAATGCCGTCTTTCATGGTCCGTCCTCAAATGCATTGCCTACGAAGGCGCTACTGGCTAAACCTATTAGAGTAACATGTTTCTCGGGCCACCACAAGGACGACTGTCGGGCGAAGTTTCACGATTTCACTCTCCCGCGATTACCGGCCAGCTACCAGATCGTCGGCCCAGCATTCGATGAGAGTCGCCTGGTTGGCGTTGCGGTCGATGTGGGTAGCGGCGTCCAGGCAGCGGTTCAGCCGGGCGGCGGTCTGTTCGGGACCGCTTTGGCCGGCGTCGATCGACTGCTGGATGAAGCGTTGTAGCTCAAGGTCGCTCGAGGGTCCCTGGCCGCATTGTCTGCGCAGCAGTTGACGGTAGAACTCCGCCGCGAAGGAAACCACCTGGCGGAGCCGATTGCGGCGGGCCGGGGCCTCCTTGCCGGCCGCGTCGACAAAGGACGCGACGGCTTGGGCCAGTTCCAAGCTCTTCAGCGGGGTCTCGGTCAGCCGCTGGCAGAGCGTGTTGCGGAATTGCCAGAGTTCGGGGTCGGTCAGCTCCAGGGCCCGCTCGAGGCTCCCATCGCTGTAGCGGGCGAGGCGGTCGGCTTCGCTGCGATCGCCAACCAGCCCGCGCGACACCAGTAGTTCGGCCACCGTCTCCAGCGGCAGCGGACGAAAGCGGATCAGTTGACAGCGCGAGCGGATGGTGGGCAGTTGCTTGGCCGGACTGGTGCCGATGAGGATCTGCAACGAGCGGGGCGGCGGTTCCTCGATCGTTTTCAGCAAGGCGTTGGCCCCTTCCTCATTGAGGTAATCGGCATCGTCGATGACGGCAATCCGTCGCCCGCCCATCCGCGGCTTCAAATAGATTTCGTGGAGCAATCCCTCCTGCCGCCGATGCTCCTTGGGGCCGATGAACAGTTGCACCGGAATTTCCGACTTGCCCTCGGGCTTGGAGACCATCAGCACGTCCGGGTGGGTTCCGGCCGCCGCCTGCAAACAGCTCGCACACGCCCCGCAGGGATCGAGGGCCGCTTCCGGCCGCGTTTGGCAAAGCAGCGCCTGGGCCAACTTCAGGGCGAAGGTGCGCTTGCCGATGCCGCCGGGTCCGGCAAACAAGAAGCTGCTGGCCAACCGCCCCCGGCCGATCGCCCGGCGGAATTCTTCCACTATTGCGTCGTGTCCAAGAACGCCGTGCCAGGACATGGGGAGAGGCCAGGGGTCGGAGGTCAGGGATCAGGGATGTGCTCGTCACGCTCCGCGTGACGATCTCCTCGCGCGGAGCGTGAGGAGTACGGGAGGTCAGGAGTCGAGGATTGGGGATCAGGAGGGAGGGAAAGGAGGCGTTGGACGGCCTCGCGGATCTGGGCTTGCACCTCGTCGACGGCGGCAGAGGCGTTGACCACCACGATGCGGTCTGGCGATTTGGCCGCCTCCGCCAAAAAGCCTTGGCGGACGCGGTTGTGGAACTCCACCCCCTGCTGCTCCATGCGGTCCAAGGGCCGGGCCATCCGGGCGGTGGCTTGCTCGACGGGCAGGTCAAGGACGATGGTCAGATCAGTCATCAGGCCGCCGGTTGCCACCTGGCCCACCTCCCAAAGCATAGGCACATCCAGCCCGCCGCCATAACCCTGGTATACGACGTTGGCCAGCAGATAGCGGTCGCTCACCACGGTCTTGCCCAGTTTCAGCGCGGGACAGATCACTTCCTCGACCATCTGCGATCGGGCCGCCATATATAAAAGCATCTCGCTGCGGCGATGGATCTCGAGGTCGTGCCGGTCGAGGAGGAGATTGCGGACCGCCTCGCCGAGGCGGGTGCTGCCCGGGTCGCGGCACGCGACTACCGGCCGGCCCTGCCCGCGCAGCCACTGGCAAAGCATTTCGACCTGCGTCGATTTACCCGCCCCATCGCCGCCATCAATAGAAATGAACATGAGGGCGTATTCTAGGCAAGTGGCGGGCCATCAGCAAGCGGCCGGTAGCGACCACTGCTGCCCTTGCATCAGCCCCCGTGGCGGCGTACAATCGGAGGCACAGTCGTAACCTCCTTCGCCGATTCGAGATACGAGGACGCAATGGCCAGGAAGGTGATCCTCGACGTGGATCCGGGCATTGACGACGCCATGGCGATGTGTCTGGCGCTCACGGACCCGGAAATGGACGTAGTGGCCGTGACCGCGGTCGCCGGCAACGTCCCCGCCGCCCAAGCTACGCGAAATGTGCAGGCAATTATCGAACAACTCGACCCGCCGCGCTGGCCGCGGCTTGGGGCCGCCTCCGATCCCGACACCGGCTTATCCGTGGATCGGAAGAGTCTCTACGGCAGCGACGGCTTGGGCGATACCAGCTTCGTGGTAGCCGAGCGGCAGCACCTGCTCCCTTCCGAAAAAGTGATTTGCGACCAGGTCCGCGACGCTCCGCACGAGGTGACCATTGTGGCCCTCGGCCCGCTGACCAACATCGCCCGAGCGATCGTTCGCGACCCCGAGTTGACGGCCTTGATCGGGCGGATCGTGGTCATGGGCGGCACGGTGGCCGGCCCCGGCAATATCACTCCGGCCGCGGAGTTCAACATGTACTGCGATGCCCCGTCGGCCCAGGTGGTGTTTCGCTCGCTGTCGACCAAGACGCTCGTGCCGCTGGACGTGACCAACCGGGTCGAGCTCAGCTACAATCTGTTCCACCAGTTGCCCGACGAATCCTCCCGGGTAGGCCGGCTGCTGCGGGCCCTGCTGCCGCCGGCGTTTCGCGGCTACCGCCAGCAATTCGGGCTGGAGGGGATCCACGTTCACGACACGGTGACGCTGATGTCGCTAAGGCACCCCGAGCTGTTCACCACCAAGGCCATGGCGGGCGACGTGGAGACCCAAGGAGAATTGACGCTGGGGGCCACCGTCTTCGACCGCCGTCGCGTGCCGGCCTGGCGGTGCAACATGGAAGTGGTGGTGGACATGCACAAAGACGCGGTCGTCGAGGCCATCATTCGCGATCTGAACCGCGGTCCCTTTTCGGCGGAGTAGGTGCTGACGGAGTTTCAATGATCGCAAAACCGTCGGCGTACTTTCGCAGCGTTACCCGCGTGCCGTGGCGGTCGCGGTCGTCGCAAAAGTCAACGACGCCGCCGTGGACCGGATCCGCGGCCAGATAATTCGCCGGCAGATCGGCCGGAAGCTTGAAGGCGACTCGCACCAGAGAGGGATCACGATGGACGGGATTCCGGCCAGCCCGTGCGTCTCGCCCGCTTGAGTCCAAACGTGGCCCTCGCGCGGCCGCCGGGTGTGGTCCAACCGGAAGGCGGGCATCCCGACCTAAGGCAGCCGGCGCCGCGGGAACAGAGAGATCAGGTGCCACGTAAGGCGGCCGCGGACCGCGTCCGGCCGGGCACGCCACCAACAACTGATTTCTAAGCAGACAAAATCCGGGCACCATTGATCCCTCATAGGTGTAGCCGGGACGGAGCGGACTGAAGCAGAAACCCGGCGCCGACTGGTCACAGAGGCTGGCGGGCGGCCGGTCGTAGACCGGCTGGCCATTGAGAAACCACACGCCGCTCACCTCGCCGACGGCTCCCTGGTAGCCGATCTCGGCCGCCGTGTTCTTGGCTCCGAGCGGATCGCCGCTGGCCGCCTGGATTACCGCAATCTTGTGCATGGCCCAAGTCTGGGCCGACTCCTCCTCGTTGTCGACGTGGCTTGGCCGGCCGAGCAAGGTCGTGGCCGGCGAATACTCGGCGTAGGGAATCCAAGCCGAGTTGTCAAGTTGAGGATCGCCGGCTCGCCCGGTGGCTGGCAGGGCGAGAAACCCCAGAATCGCCGTCCCAATCGCGAACCATCGCGGACCGAAGCCGCCGGCCAAGCTAGTGTGACGAGTCATACTAGCTATCGTAGATAGCCCCGAGCCCGCCTGTCAACTAATATCTCAGGGCCTCGGCGTCTTGGGCCACGTCCTCGTTGCGATCGTGGGGGTAGAAGTGCCGGGCTATTTGCTCGGCCAGTACCGAGGTAAACTCGCGGCGGAACTGGCCTTCCTGCCGGTCGGAGGTCGGAATTTGGCTGTTGGGCGGGTAGATGGTGGGAGGCATGGTGCGGGTAAAGACCTCCTTGCCTCCGGCTTTGCAGTCGTAGACATGGATCGACACATTGGCCTTGCCCTGGTAGAGCGTCTGCCCCTGGAAAATGTTGAAGCTTTCCAGATCGATGCCCAGCACCATATCGGCATTCATCGCCTTGCCGACATCGGTGTAGTCTTCCCAGTTGTTTTCGTCGAGCCACTTACTAAGCTTCCGGGGATCGACCATTTGGATATTCTTGACATGCTGGCGCAACAACTGCGAGACCTCGCTCCCCAACTCTTTCGCCACGTTGGCATCCCAGTATTGCAGGGCCATCAGCGGCCGGCAGACTACCACGACCTTCTTCTTTTGCAGGCCGGCAAAATCGGCTTTGTCGTCCGTCCCGTTGAACAAGGTGTACGCGGTGACGATCGCGCTGCGGCAACCCACCAACGACCAACAGCCGGCCGCGCATAAGAGCACGACCAGGATGGCTCGATGCATGGCGGAACGCTCCATCGCACTGCCTCGCGAAGGAATGGGGTAATCCGGTGAAGAGGGGTTGGAGAATACCCGGAAACGCCACCGCTGGCAAGGGCGAATTTCATCCCACACGAAAACGAAAACGAGCGGGTTGGGACCAAATCATATTGTCGCATCCCGGGTCGGGCGATATGATGACCGATCGGTAGTCTACCTCACGGAGGGGAGGTTCCTGGCCGAACGTGGACTTGGCGATCGGAAAAGGGCATGGAGGCCCATGGACACTATTCTGGTCACTGGCGGGGCGGGCTTTATCGGCAGTTGCTTCGTGCGGCAGTGCATCGCCGCCCGCCGGGCCCGAATAGTCAACCTTGATTGGCTGACCTACGCCGGCAACCTGGACTCCCTGCGGTCGGTTGAGAACGATCCCAACTATCGGTTCGCCCACGGCGACATTGCCGACCGAACGCTGGTCGATCGGTTGTTGGCCGAGCACCAACCGACGGCGATGGTCCACTTTGCCGCCGAGTCGCATGTCGACCGCTCCATTGACGGTCCGGCAGCCTTCCTGCGGACCAACGTGCAGGGGACCTTCGAACTGCTCGACGCGGCCAGGATCTATGTGGCACGGCTCAGTCCGCGGCGCCGCCAGGCCTTTCGCTTCTTGCACGTCTCTACCGACGAGGTCTACGGCTCGCTGGGACCCAACGGGCGATTCCGCGAATCCAGTCCTTACGATCCAAGCTCACCCTACTCGGCATCCAAGGCGGCGGCTGATCATTTTGCCCGCGCCTACCATCGCACCTACGGCCTGCCGGTGTTGGTGACGAACTGCTCCAACAATTACGGCCCCTGCCAATTCCCCGAGAAGCTGGTCCCGTTGATGATCCTCAACGCAGTGGAGGGCAAGCCGCTGCCGGTGTACGGCGACGGGCAGAACGTCCGCGACTGGCTGTTTGTGGAAGACCATTGCCGCGCGCTGTGGAAGGTATTGAGCGACGGGTGTCCCGGCGAGACTTACAACATCGGCGGCAATTGCGAACGGACCAATCTCGAGGTGGTGCGAACCATTTGTGAGACG
>JAJYGU010000133.1 GCA_021784975.1 Planctomycetota bacterium | reverse complement strand
TGTGAGCGTCGTCCTGATTCCGAGCCGGATATCTGCCAGGAACCTCAGGACGCGCTACCTGCGGCTGGTCATTCCGATCATTACCGTCCTGTTTGCGGTCCTGACTTTCGTGACCACCAAGATCACGCTCTTCACCTTCCTCGGGGTAGGCGGGCTCATGATGTTGCCCGCCTATCCCATCATCATGGATTGGATTGGAACGTTCCATGAAAAGGAGGTCCAAGGAAGCGCCACCGGGCTGGTGGGCCTGGTGAGCCGGATCATCTCGGTCTGCCTGACCCTGGCCGCTGCCTGGTTCATCTTCAGCACAGCCGTATACTTCGCCTTCCTGACGGCGGCACTTCTGGTTGCCTGCGTGTTCTCACGAGTCTTGCCTAAGGACGAAAGAATGATAGGCGTCAGCAGCTACTATGGCTCATAGTGTTGTCGCAGGGCAAGGACGACTCTTGAGTGCCGGAGCGGGCAACGATTTGACCGTTTTGGGAAAGGTGATACCCTCGAATCGTCGGACCTTACGTCTAAGGGTGGTTCAGTTCCATGACCAGCAGCCCCGATAGCACACAGCCCAAGGTCCGCAGAGCGACACGACGGTCGAGCAATCTCCGATGGATCTTGGGGGGCGGTGGCGGAGCGATCACTGGCATGTTCGTGGCTGCCGCCAGCATGTTTGTGGGCGCGATCGTCGGAGCTATCGTTGGTGGTATGCTGTTCATTGGCCCGATGATTTCGGCGTTCTTCTATTCAAAAGCGGGGACCTTTCCCTTGGCGTCGGCGGGCGGCAGCGGTGGAAGGGAGGCGCTCTCGGCGCGTCTGGCCAATCGCTGCAACCGCCGAAACTCGCGTTCCTCGATGGCAACGCACCGTTTTCCCTCGATCGTTATCTTTTGCAGGATCATAGACTACTCAATCGGACGTTCGCCATGCAGAGAATCATACCTCGATATGACAAACTTGTCATCGACCTGCCCCGGTGGCCGTCCCACTCGCGCTCAGTGGCTCGCAGGTCTTGACGGCGCCCGCAACGGCAGGGTGAGCCAGGCCAGGCCGACGTCGCGCCGCATGTGGCTCTTGCTCGCGCCGCCGGGCGCATCGTACAAGAGGGCAAGCCGCTTACCCACCTTCACGGTCGACGGCAGCCCGATGCACTTGCGGCTCCAGGTGCAGTTGCGGCCGTCGAGCACTACGGCCTTGTCGGCGGCGTTCCAGCGGTTCAGGTCCCTTGTCCAGTAGACCCACACGGCGTCGGTATACTCGAAACCTTCCAGGCCGATGTGGTTGGTGAACAGAAACCAGGTCTGGTTGGCCGGCTCAAAGTACAGCGACGTGTTTTCGATCTGCTCCGCCGGCGACACGATCGGCTGAGGATCGATTCGCCACCGACCGTTGAGATCCTTGGTGCGTGCCATGCTGATCGTGCGGTGCGTACCTCGCTTGTCGTTTGATGCGGCGCTGAAGAACATCAGATACTCGTCGTCCTGGCGGATGATCTGGCCGGGGCTGGCGGTCACGTCGTAGTAGGTGTTGGCGACGCATCGAAAGGGGACCACCTCCGGCTGCTTGATCCATGGCCCGGCCGGCGACCGGCTGCGTGCCTTCATCGTCAGATACGGAAAAGCGGGGATGAGATCGGGCGCCGGCGAGGTATGCGGCGTGCCGAGATAGAACATGTGCCATGTCGTAGCGTCGAAGTAGGTCACTCCGTAGGAGGCCGATGCTGAGTCATTTTGGCCCGGCCTGCCGAAGTCCAAGACCGGGCCTTTTTTCGTCCAGTGCACCAGATCAGTGCTGGTGGCCAGACACGCCAGCCAACCCTTTGGCCCGGCGCCGTCGTAGTGCAGGTAGTAGGTCCCGCCGAACTGGTAAACCCAGACGTCGCGGGCGCCAAGAATGTCACACCGCCCCGGTCCGTCGCCGTGTTTGAGCACAACGCCCTGATCCTTGGCTTCCAGGCGCAACCGTGCTGATGGCCGGCCGTCCGGGTAGACGGTCATCTCGCTGGCAGGTGCCGTATCTCCCGACCAAACGGTATAAGCAACCATCAGTAGGATGGTGAAAGTCGGGCTTGTGCTAATACTCATGGACGATCTCCCTCACGCAATCGCAGCAAGGCCACTTCCGGCCGGCAATTCCAGCGGAAGGGGACGCTGCCCGAGACGCCGCGGGCGACGTGCAAGATGGTAGGCGGATCGTAGAACAGGCCCGAGACGTGTTTCACGCCGCTGAGGCAAGGCGAAAAGATCGCTCCCAGCGGCGGAAGACGAATCTGGCCGCCGTGGGTGTGGCCAGCCAGGAGCAGATCGACACTCTGCTTCCTCGCCCAGCGAAGCTGGTCCGGGGTGTGTGCCAGGGCGATCCGTAGCGGGCGAATGCTCGCGCCGGCAGGGGAGTGCCCCAGTTCTCCGGGCACCGCGGCGAAGCTATGATCGGCGAACATGGGACTGTCCCGGTCCAACTTGCCGTCTAGGCCCGGCGCCGCCCCGATCCAGGGCCGCTCGTTGCCGGCCAACATGACCGGCTGTCCGCGAACCTCGACCTGCATACAGCGGCCGCCGAGGTCGATCAGCCCGCGCTCGGTCAGGCTCCCCCGCAACCGTTGGATGTCGATGCGACGATCGTGATTACCGAGGACGAAATATACGCCGTAGCGGGCGGCCAGCCGGCCCAAAATTTCCCCCGTCCAGTCGAGACAGGCCACCGTGTCGACCAGATCGCCGGTGATCGCCACCAGGTCCGGCTGCAACTGGTTGCAGTGGTCGACTACTTCGTGGAAGTACGCTTTCCCGATCCAGCCCGTGAAATGCAGGTCGGAGAGATGGATAATCGACAAGCCATCCAGCGCCGTCTCCAGCCCCGGCACGTCGAGAATCCACTCGCTCAGTTCGAGATGAAGCGTTTCGTTGCCGGGCAGACGTGCTAACCGGTGGTGATCGCTGTTGGCGGCCAAGGGGACAGTCCCATTTTCGCGGCGGTCAGGCACCGTTGAAGGGTAAGATCCCGATCGCCGGGAAGGGCACCGACCGAAGGTTGGTCGGGACAGCCCCCTTTCCATCGGCAACCGCCGGCGGCGGTGGAATCGCACGATCGGCGGCGACCGGCGGAGGCGAAGGTAGGCCAATCGTAGGAGCGTGACCGTGGCCACTATGCAACAAATGGCCAGGTACGCTCGCACGGCATGCGACTCGGAAATTGTGTGCCAGGCCGCCAGAAGGTGCTCTCGCTGCCCAATCAGCCATGCGAGCCAAGCAACCGGAACGCCTGCCAGGCACAGCAAGCAGGAGCCGGTCATTATCTTGACGACCCGCCGCGGCGCCCCCACCGCGTCGAACCGGTTGGTTAAGCCGATCCAGAGAAAGGCGTGTCCCAAAACGGCCAGCACGAAAAGAGCGGCTGGCAAGAGCGAATGCGCAAAATCCATGCTCAGCCCTGCGTCTGCGGCACGGGGCGGGGCGCGTTAACGACCAGCTCGACGGCGTCGAGCAGGAGTTCCAACCGGAAGGGCTTGAACAGCGCCGCCTTCAGGCCGGCCTGGCGGGCCTGCACCAGCGAATGGTGCGGATCGTAGTCGAAGCCGGCCATCAGCACCAGCGGCGGCGATTCCACGATCTCCTGAAGCTTCACCATGAACTCGTAGCCGGTCATGTCGGGCAGATCGATGCCGGCCAGGATCGCGTCGTATTCGCCCTCAGTCAAGATGCGGACCAGGTGCAGGGCGGTGGCCCCGTCGCCCACCGTCTCCACAATGCAGCCGTAGCGCTCCAGCATGTTGTGGGCGTCGCTGCGGACCTGTTCGTCCCGATCAGCCACCAGGACGCGGCGGCCGCGAAGCGCCGGCCGCTCGGGCACTTGCATGGCCGGCAGGGCCTCCGCCGGGGCCATCTTTTGGCCCACCTTTTGGATCACCTGTTTGATGTCGCGGGCGTTGCGGAGGATGTGCTGCAAGAGATCGCCCACCTCGGGATCCTGGCCGGCGTAGCGTTCCATCACCTTCACCGCGTCGTTGAGGATCTGGTCGACCGGCAGAGCCACTGCTTTGTGGATCTCTTCGACGCCTTCGGCCATGGTATGGGCCTTTTCGGCCGCCAACAGTTCGAGGGTATTCAACGAGGCGGCCACGTCGCGGCAGAAGATCTCCAGGAACTGCAAATCGCTCTCCGAGAACGCCCGCAGCTCCGGGCTCTCCACGTTGAAGGTGCCAATCACCTCATCGTGCAGGATTAACGGCACGGTCAGCGAGCTCTTGGCGCCCTGGGCGCCGGGCAGGTAGAGCGGATCCTCGGTCGTGTCTTCGCAGAGGTAGCTCTTACCGGTGGCCGCCACGAAACCGGTCACGCCATTGTTCTGCGGCTGGGCGTAGAGCTCGCGGCTGGCCGCGTCGGGCTCCATCCCGACCGACAACAGCGGATTGAGCCTTCCGGTTTTGGGATCCAGCAGCCGGATCTCGACCACGTGGAAGTGGAGCAGATCGTGGGTGAAGTGAAGGATGTTCGATTTCAGCAGCTCGATACGGTCGCGGACCGCCATGTGGGCGATCTCCTCCGCCGACAGGTCCGCCAGATCCATGCCGGCCTGGTGGATGGCCGCCATCTTCTGTTGCTGCTGGACCTCGTTGGTCACATCGCGGACGGTGACGATCAGGTGCCGCGTGGGCCTTCCCTCTTCCCGGACCGGGGCCGCGTGGACGTGGTAGTAATGGTTTTCACTGCTCCGCAGCGTCGACGAAGTGGCCTCGCCAGTAGCCAAAGCCGAATGGAACGGGCAGAAGTCGGGGCCGAGAATTTCCGGCCCCCCCAAAACAGCGTAGAAATTGGCCCCGGCCACCGATTCACGGTGCGACCACTCGCACAGCCGTACGTTGCTCCACAAGATCGTGTTCTCGGCGTCCAAGAGCACCACCGCGTCGGGCATCCGCTCCAGAATGTCCTCGTTCCTTAACAGCCGGCCAATTTCCAGCGCCCCGTCAAGGAACTCTGAAGAGACATACACCCCGGCGAAGCCGTCCCGCGTCAGATGGGCCAGCGCACGGATGGGGTTTTCGGCCACCACCACCTCATGCGAGCCTACCGCCCGAGCGAGCAACTCTTCCGCGTTTTCCTGCGGGCTACAGAGCAATAAGATTTTGGGCTTCACGGGTGATCACGATTCTCCGAGGCTTCCTCACAGGCGCCCGCCTCCGCCCCCCACTGTCTTTGATCCAGCGTTCCCGATAGATTATACAAGAAGCGTGGTTTGCGAACAATCATAGTTCAGGGCCGGCCGTGCTATTACTACCGATCGGTTCGGCAGGCTTGCCGCATTAGTGACAATTCCTGCAAACTCCCCACTTTTCGTGGGCCGCGGGCCCTCGAATCTCCGTAAAATTGATACCTCAGCCAAAGCTGATACAGCACAAGCGTCAAGCTGACCCTGCCGGAGTCGGCACGAACCGCAAATGCGATGCCGAATCCTGAGGTGGCCAGCCGGTCGGTGGCTGCCCACTGGAGTTCGGCCGCCAACGGCGACGATCAACAGAGACAAGCGGCAATGGGCTTGCGCGGGCAATGACTCGGTCAGCGAGCGAAGGCGTTTTCTCGGAAGGATCAGAGCTATGTGGCGAGCCTTGTTCTTGGCGATCGGCTTTACACTCATGTTGGTGGGCGTAGAGTGCTTGGGGGTGGGGCGGGTGACTCTGAAGATCCGCGACGATCCGCCCGCGCCGGTCTCGCCGTTCGACATGGAAGTCAAGGTGGGACCGCCGATGCAAATCAGTCCCCCGCCCTGGGCCCCTTGGAGCCTATTGTCCTCCGGGGCGGTGGTGTGTCTGTACTCTTTTACGATTCCGCGGAGGGTAAAGGGAGGCTAGGACCGAGGGTGAGCAAGACCCGCATCGAACACGACTCCATGGGCGAGGTGGCCCTGCCCGCCGACGCCTATTACGGCCCGCAGACGCAACGCGCCGTCGAGAACTTCCCGATCTCCGGCCGGCGCTTGCCCTCCGAACTGATTCACGCCCTCGGGCTGGTCAAGTGGGCGGCGGCAGCCGCCAATCGTGATCTGGGGCGTTTGACCGGCGCAAAGAAAAACCCGCTCAACAATCGGCAGGTCGAGGCCCTGCTGGCCGCCTGCCGCGAGGTGGCCGAGAGAAAGTTCGACGATCAATTCCCGGTCGATGTCTTCCAGACCGGCTCCGGCACCTCGAGCAACATGAACGCCAACGAGGTGATCGCCAACCGGGCGATCGAGCTCTCCGGCGGCGACCGCTTCGCTCCGCACAAGCCGATCCATCCCAACGACCACGTGAACCTCGGCCAGAGCACCAACGACATCTTTCCCACCGCCATCCATGTGGCGGCAGCCTCGGCCATTCAAGCGCGATTGATCCCCGCCCTGCAACATTGCCACCAGGTCCTGGCCGATAAGGCCGCCGAGTGGAGCGAAATTCTCAAGATCGGCCGCACCCACCTGGCCGACGCCACCCCGCTGACGCTCGGCCAGGAGATCGGCGGGCTCGCACGACAGATCGAGCGTTCCGCGGCCCGCGCCGGCGCGGCCTTGCAGGCCCTGCTAGAATTGCCGGCCGGCGGTACGGCCGTCGGCACCGGGATCAACACGCACGTCGAGTTCGGCCGCCGCGTGTCGAAACTCCTGGCGCAGGAAACCGGCATCCCCTTCGTCGAGGCGGCCAACCATTTCGAGGCCAATGCCCAGCGCGACGGCGTGGTCGAATGTCACGGGCAATTGCGGACCATCGCCGCCACGCTGTTTAACGTGGCCAACAACCTCCGTTGGCTGGCCTGCGGGCCGCGGTGCGGCCTCTACGAGATCAAGCTGCCCGACCGACAGCCGGGCAGCTCCATCATGCCGGGCAAGGTGAATCCCGTCCTCTGCGAGAGCGCCATCCAGGTGGCCGCCCGCGTGTTGGGCAATGACCAGACCATTACCTTGTGTGGTGCCGCCGGCGGTCAGTTCCAACTGAACGTGACGATGCCGCTGATGGGAGACGTCCTGCTGGAAAGCATCCGCCTGCTGGCCGCCGCCACCGACGCGCTGACCAACCTCTGCCTGACCGACATGCAGGCCAACCCGGAGGCGTGCGAGGCCGCGGTGGAAAAGAGCCTCGCGCTAGTGACCGGGCTGAACCCGTATATCGGCTACGAGCAAGCCGCCGCCCTGGCCAAAGAGGCATTCGCCACCGGCAAGACCATCCGCCAACTCTGCCGGGAAAAGAACCTCCTCAGCGAAGAGCAACTCAACGCCGCCCTGGACCCCTGGCGCATGACAAAACCACAGGACGGGTGAGCGACAAGACTTCCCACTCCCTCCGGGAGAGGGTAGGGTGAGGGGAAGGAGGGCAAAGGCGGAGTTCGGAGGGCAAAGGCCAACACGCGTCCCCTCTCCCTCCGGGAGAGGACCAGGGTGAGGGGGAAGTGTCGCGAAGCCATGCCCATGGCGAGCGATAATAAGCCTTATTGGACATGCCATGCACGCGGTGTGCATGGCCTACTTCTCTTCCCCTTCCGCCAGCGATTTTAGCCGCAGGGCGGCGGCGCCCAGCAGACCGCCCATGCCCATCGACTCGACGGCCGTGCTCGGCACCAGCATCAAGGCGCCCTTCTCTTTCAGCCCCTCGTAGAGCATGTTCATGGCCCGCAGGTGCAGCGCGGTCGGATTCTCTTCGTAGGACTTGGCGGCCGTCGCGAAGGAATGGGCGATTTCCACCTCGGCCTGGCCGAGAATGATGCGGGCCTGCTTCTCGCGATCGGCTTGGGCCTCGCGCGACATGGCATCCTGCAAGGCGTCGGGGATCACCACATCGCGCATCTCGACCGACTGGACGGTGACTCCCCAAGGGTTCGTCCGCGCATCGATGAGCTTTTGCAGTTCCATTTCAATCTGCTCGCGGCCGCGAAGCAGATCGGCCAATGAGGTCCGGCCGATGATGTCGCGAAGCGCGGTCTGCGCGGCCCAGCTCACGGCTTGCCAGTAGTCCTGGACCTCGAGGGCCGCCTTTTCCGGATCGTAGACCATCCAGAACAGAACCGCGTCGACGTTCACCGGGACGGTGTCGGAGGTCAGCGTTTGCTCGGCGGCGAAGTTGGTGGTGATGGTCCGCTGGTCGATCCAGGCGGCAACGGTTTCCACCAGCGGCATGACCCAGAACAAGCCCGGCCCGCGGGTCCGCACATACCGCCCTAAACGCAGCACAATCCCCCGCTCCCACTGCTTGGCGATGTTCGGGGTCAGCGCGGCCAGCCAGCCGACCAACAGGCCGGCGATCATCTCCCAGATCGACTCCCGCCACCAGGCGAGGACGCCGCCCGCGACAACCGGGAGGATAAAGAAAATCGCGGCGACAACGTTCACGCGAACACCCGAGAAAGCAAGTCCGAGATCTCGGGGAAACAAGTACAGTTTCGCTCTTTCACCGGCCATGGGACGTCTCCTTTAGTGGTAAGTGGGTGTGTTGGATCTCTTGGAGCAGCTCCTGCCGGCCAAAACCGCGTTGGCTTGCTTCCGACAAGAACCGCTCTACCAATAGTCGAATCTCTTCCTTCCGTTGGCGAGGCGACTCGGCGGCCCGTGCGGCGGGAAAGGCTAGCACGAAGGTGCCGATCCCCCGCCGCGTGCTCAAAACGCCTTGCCGTTCCAACTCGGCATACACCTTGGCCACCGTGTTGGCATTGATCGTCAAGTCGACCGCCATTTGCCGCACGGTGGGCAAGCGCTCGCCGATCTTCAGCAGTCCCATCGTCACTGCCGTGCGGATTTCCCGCTCCAGTTGGGCGTAAAGCGGCAGCGGATCGTCGGGACGGAGATGGAAGATCGGGGGCATAAATACTATTGTACTATAATAATAGTATAATGCAACCGCGTAGAAGGGGACACCCTCTTGTACGCCGCAACCCAAGGGATACCCACGGCCGACTATTTGCCGTAAGATGCCGCGAGAGGCGGAGTTAC
>JAJYGU010000227.1 GCA_021784975.1 Planctomycetota bacterium | reverse complement strand
CTATGGGATCGAACGCCGCCGGCCGACGAAGACCCCGACGGCTTCCATGACGAGTTTCGGGAGTTTGCCTGATGCACACCGACACGAAACCGCCGATCCTCGAAGGCTGCGCCGTCCTGCCGCCCATGCACCAGACCGACGGCAACGGGTCGCCCCACCGGGAACGAGAACAAGCAACAACGGCGAAGGGAAAGCTGCGCCGCCGCAACACGGCCGACCGCTTCGCCGTGCTCAACGCTTTCGTTGACGGCGGCATGGCGGGACTGTCCAAGGTGGAGGCCCTAACGTGGCTGGTGCTTTATCGTGACACTAGGAACGGGACCGCCCGTACCAGCCGGGCGAGCATTGCGGCTCGGGTCGGGTGCTCGGTCAAAGCGGTCGGGAACGCTCTTGCTCGACTCCGCAAGGCCGGCTTGCTGATTCAGGTGTTCAAAGGCGAACAAGAGAAAGGATCATCCATATACCGCGTGTGGCCTATGCCCAAACAGGCCGGGAACCTGGGGAAGCCCACTTCCCTACCCTAGAGAAGTTTTCCGGCAAAAGCTAGGGAAGCCCACTTCCCCCTGTCCATAAGGGACCATAATTGCGTCACCGTTTGTGTCCGCTTGATGCGGACAAGAGGACGCAAAGAAAGAAAATCGCCGACCGGGACCGAAGGCCACTTGACCGAATCGCCGATACTGTTACTAATGACGCTATGAGCAAACGGAAATCGACACTGACCGACGTGCTGAGGGCCGCAATCGAGCGAAGCGGTTTGACCCGCTACCGAATTGCCAAGGAAACGGGGATCCCCGAAAGCAATCTTCGGCGATTTGCTCGGGGCGAAATGTCCGTCCGGCTCGACAAGGCCGACCGGCTGGCCGCATACTTGGGGCTTCGGCTAACGCCGGACCCCGACGCCGTGCCGCCGGAACCGACGCCGGAAAACCTGGCACGGCCGACACTGGCGAAAATCAAGGCGAAACGAAAGGAAAAACGATGACTCTCAAGAAGTGCATCCTTTGTTCCACGGCCACTTTTCTGTTGGGGCTGGCGATTGGTTGTTGGTGGTCAAATCATTTCTCGTTTCACACCGCTTCGCGCCGGCTGTTTCGATGCAACACATTAACCGGCGAAGCCTGGTATACAGCCCCTCAAGAGTCGGGATATCACTCATCTGCCAGCGATGTCGCTTGGCAGCGAATCCCAGAGAACGAAGAGAATTGAAAGGCGACATCATGGGCACCGTCTACAAGGAAACCTTCACCAAGCCGCTGCCGGCCGGGGCGAAGATCATCGTCCGCAAGGGGAAGCATCTTGCCGAGTGGAAAGACGCCAAGGGCAAGACCCGAACGGCACCGCTTACCGCCGCCGGGGATCGTATCGCCGTGGAAGCTGGCACCTATACCGCCAAGTACCGCGATGGCTCGGGGATCGTCCGCAAGGTGACGACTGGCTGCCGGGACAAGACGGCCGCTGAATCGGTGCTTGCCGACTTGGAAAGACGGGCCGTGCGAGTGAAGGGCAAGATTCTCACCGCCGCCGAAGACCGGATGATTGACCACCAGGAAACGCCGCTGGCCGACCACCTCGAAGCCTACCTTGTTCATTTGAAAGCGAAAGGCGATTCCGACGTACACCTTGGCGATACTCGCCGGCTTGCTACCAGGATCATCAGCGAATGCGCCTTTGCTCGGCTTGCCGACGTTCGCCGGGAATCCGTCGAAAGCTGGCTTGTTCAACGTGCCGCCGAAGGAATGGCCGCTCGGACCCGCAATTCCTACTTGCAGGCAGTCCGGGGGCTGTGCAACTGGTGCATCGAAACGGGCCGCCTCGCCGTCAACCCACTGGCGAGAATCGCCAAGGCCGACGAAACGGCCGACCGCCGCCGGACCCGCCGGGCGCTCAACGAAGCCGAACTTCGCCGCTTGCTCGACGTGGCATACCACCGTCCGCTTGCCGAGTATGGCCGGCTGACTGTCCGCAAGCCGAAAGACCAGGCGAAGCGAAAGCGTGATACCTGGAAGATGCTGCCGCTGACGGCCGACGAACTCGACGCGGCTACGGATCGGGCAAGGGCGCGGCTCGCCAAGAACCCCAAACTGATCGCCGAAATGGAATCCTTGGGACGGGAACGGGCTTTGATTTACAAGACCCTCGTGCTTACCGGGCTTCGCAAGGGCGAATTGGCTTCACTCACTGTGGGGCAAGTGGTGCTTGACGCTGATACGCCCTATTTGGTGCTCGACGCTGCCGACGAAAAGAATCGCCAAGGATCGACGATTCCACTTCGCGCTGATCTTGCCGCCGACCTTCGCCGATGGCTCGCCGACCGGGCGAAGGCCGCGCAAGACGCTACCAGGGGGCCGATGGGGCACGCTCTACGGCTGCCGACGGCCGGGCCGATGCTGCCGACCGATACCCTGGTCTTCGCCGTGCCGCATGGGCTGGTCAAGATTCTCGACCGAGACCTTGTAACCGCCGGCATTGCTCGCCGGGTTGAATTGGCGTCGGGCAAGTGGGGAATCGACAAGCGGGACGAACGGGGCCGGACGGTTGACGTTCACGCCCTACGGCATACCTTCGGTACGCTCTTGAGCAAAGGCGGGGTCGCACCGCGGACCGCACAAGCCGCCATGCGGCATTCGACGATCGACCTGACGATGAATGTCTACACCGATCCGAAGCTCTTGGACGTGGCCGGTGCCGTCGAATCGCTACCGGCGCTGCCGATTGTGGCGGAAGATGGGCAATGTGACTCGGCACGAATCGCCGCAAGTGCAACAGGCACCGGTAACTCGATCCCTTCGCCGCTTGTACCAGTGCTTGTACCAACTACCGGCAAACCGTGCATATTGGGGTCAATTCTGGACAAAGTGACCGCCGAAGCCGAGAAACCGCGGGCGACCGATGGCGTCGCCGCAAGTGCTTGTCTGCTCAAAAGAAAAGACCCGCTGACAACCACCGTCAACGGGCCTTGTGTGCGAGGGCGACGGGAATCGAACCCGCAACCACCGGATCGACAGTCCGGTACTCTAACCAATTGAGCTACGCCCCCAAAATCTCTTGCCTAAGTCTAGTCCACCGGCCGGGACGGGTAAAGGGGGGGACGGGGTCGGAAACGCCCGGCCGAACAGTCGCATTTTGCTGGGCAGCGAGGCCACACTTTCGCAGTTGCAGCGGCGATCTGGACGAGTAAAGTGGCTCACGAATATGCCACTTTCTGGTTATAGACGATTGCAACGCGATATGTGCAATCGTTGGCCATATCCACAGTGTCAGGTTGCTGGGTTCCTAGACTGTGCGTGGTCTGTCCGGTTCACCCTTAACTGCTGAGGAGGTGCGTGCCATGAGGTCGTCCAAACTCGTTCGTGGTTTCACGCTGGTAGAGCTGTTGGTGGTCATCGCGATCAGCGGCATCCTGATTTCGCTCTTGTTGCCGGCGGTGCAGGCGGCGCGGGAAGCCGCTCGCCGGTCGCAGTGCGTTAACAATCTCAAGCAGCTTGCGCTCGGCGGTTTGAATCACGAATCGGCCGTGAAGGCGTTCCCCACCGCTGGCTGGACGGTGTTTACAATGGGGCATCCTGACGCGGGCGTCGGCCTGACGCAGCCAGGCGGGTGGCTGTTCAACATTCTCCCCTACATCGAGCAGTCGCCGCTCTACAAGGCACAACAGGGCCAGACTGGCACAACTTTGCAAGACACCGCGAGGACGGTCGCCCAGACGCCCCTGAGCACCATGTATTGCCCAAGCCGCCGTCCGGTGCAGTCGTACCCGGTACTTTATGCGTCGAATCAATATTTTTACGTCTGGGACGCGAGCGCGACCACGCTCGCCGCCACCAAGGCAACCGGCGTAACCAGTGCGGCCCGTTCCGACTATGCTGCGAATGGGTTCTGCTTCCCCCTTCCGCTGAGCCCGGCTGCTCAGGATTTCGAGAATAATAATGCCGGCGTCGTAGGTACGGCGGCCGCTGATGCAAGTCTGAATGCTGCAACCGTGGAGGCCATCCGATCGGGTACCCTGGCCACGCCCACGGGTCAAGGCGGGATAGTCGTTCCGTTCATCGCGATCACCATGGCCCAGATTTCTGACGGCTCCAGCAACACCTACCTGTGCGGCGAGAAGTATATGAACGCGTACCATTATATCGATGGCGACGATGTAGCCGATATGCACTGCGCCTACTGCGGTTCCTTTCTGGAGACTACCCGCTTTACAGGACTCCCCGAGCCAAGCCCCCTTCTTCAGCCACGGCAAGATGTGGCGGGGAACTGGGGCCTGGAGTTTTTCGGCAGCGCCCATGCCGGCGCCTTCAACATGGCGTTCTGCGACGGCTCGGTGCATCAGATCAGCTACGGCATCAGCCAGAGCATCCACTGGGCGCTCGGCAACCGTGCCGACGGCCAGGCCCTCGACGCTAGCATGTATTAGACGATCGCTACACCGCAAACGGCGGCAGAGGGGTGCGGAGGCGGCGGCGGGCGGAGAAGACGTCCGACTTGATGTGGCCGTCCTGCATCCGCACCAGCCGTTGGGCGCGGCGGCCGAGCTCTTCGTCGTGGGTGATCAGCACGATGGTCATGCCCTCCTCCCGATGCAGGCGGGCGAAGAGCTCGAAAATCCCCTCGGCAGCCACCGAGTCGAGGTTCCCGGTCGGCTCGTCGGCCAGCAGGGCGATCGGTTCATTGGCCAGGGCGCGGGCGATGGCCACCCGCTGCCGCTCCCCAACCGAGAGTTTTTGCGGCATGTGGTGGATGCGGTGGCCGAGGCCCACCAGATCGAGCAGCTCCTTAGCCCGGGCAATCCGCGCGGAGGCCGACAACCGCCCCTCGAACATGGGCACCTGCACGTTCTCCACCGCGGTGAGGATCGGCAGCAGATGAAACGACTGGAACACGAAGCCCAACATCCGCGAACGCAGGCGGTCGACGTTTCGCACCTTCGAAAGGCGCATGCCGTCGATGTAGACTTCGCCCGAGGTCGGCCGGTCCAACGCCCCGAGCAGATTCAGCAGGGTCGATTTGCCGCTGCCGCTGGGGCCCATGATGGCCACGTACTCGCCGCGGCGGACGGTGATGTTGACGTCCTCCACCGCGTGCACCTGGCCGTCGGGATAGAGCTTGCACAGTTGCTCGGTGCGGAACAGGAAGGGGTCGTGCTTAGGCTTATTCATGGCGGAGGGCTTCGGTGGGCAATAGTTGTGCGCCGCGGTACGCCGGATAGGCGGCCCCCAGCAGACCCACACACAGGGCAATCAGAAAACCTTGGGCGATCACATCGGGAGCCACGTAGCTGTCGATCATGCCGGAAACGGCGGGCTGGTTGCTTAACACCCGGGTCAACAGCACGGCCCCGGCCGCCCCCACCGCGCCGCCAGCCAGGCTCAAAACCATCGACTCCATCAGGATCATGCGGATCACTCGCCAACGGCCCCAACCGATTGCCCGGAGGATGCCGATCTCACGGGTCCGCTCGAACACCGACATCACCATCGTGTTGAGCATGCCGACCGCGCCGATCACCAAGGCCACGGCCGAGGTAATCCACGCCATGGCGCGGATAAAAACGATCTCCTGGGTGGAGTTGACGAAGTCGATGGTCGGGGTGACTTCGAGATTCTTGCCCAGGGCCTCGATGGCGTGGCGGATGCGTTCGACCTCGGCTTTGTGGTCGGGCTGGTCGACCGTCACCGTAAAGCCGCTCACCTGGCCGCGGCGGCCCATGAACCGCTGCAGATCGGCCAGCGGCACGACCATGCCGCCGTTTTCGTAGACCGTGTTGCTCTTGAAGATGCCGCGGACGGTATAGGTGGCGTCGTCGAAGACCTTGAGCGTGTCGCCCACCTTCTTATCCAAGCTGAGGGCCAGGCGTTCACCGAGCAAGAGGCAATTCTTATCGCTGGCTTCCAACGGCCGGCCGCCGGTCAGGATGTTCAGATGGCGCATCATGGGCGAATCCACTTCCCAGCCCTGCACCAGAACTCCCACCGGCCCCAACTCGTCCATCGAGGTGAAATCGACCAGGCCCGAGTTGACGGTCTTCACGCCCGGCACCTCGGCGATCTTTTTTCCCAGGCCGGCGTCGAGCACACTGGTCAGCTTTTGCTTCACGCCGCGCTGCTGGATGATCAGGTCGACCTTCTCGCGTTGATAGATGGCTAGAAAGGAACGCTCAAAGCCGCGGGAGATGCCCACCAGGGCCACCACCGCGCCCACGGCCACCGCCATGCCAATCACGGTCAACGCCGAGCGGACGCGGCGGCGCAATATATTTTTCAAGACAAAGGTATAGAAACGCATCCAGCGCCTCGCAGTCGGTCCCGCACCGGACTAAACACACCTAGTCTGGTATTGTCTTTGGCGGGCGTTGTCTTTGTCAACGCCATTTCAGCGAAAGCGGCAAAACAGCTCGCGCAAGAACGGATCGGTGGAGCAATCCAGCCAACCCAACGTTATTCTCGTTGATCCCGCAAAGGCCCCCGTCTTCCTCGCTTGCCTGATCGGAGTTTCTTTACGCGGTCCGGCGACAGGCCGTCATGCGCCACAGCCGCTTGCTCGGCATGGCGGGGACTGTCCCCTTCTGAGTATGCTCTCACCCGATGTATCGGATCGTGTGAGCATGCCACCCAGCCGACGAAGGAACCTGCTCCGATGGCGGGTCCTCAACTGCGGCGGCTGACCAAGGTGAAGTCGGGATAGCCCATCACCCCCATCTCGGGCCCATCAAGCCCTGCCAGCTCATTCTCCCGGCTGGCACGAATCGAAGTGATCCGGTGGCTGAGCCCGAAGAAGGCGTAAGCCGTGAGAAACCCGAAGACCGCCAACACCGCGGCGGCGAGCAGTTGGGCCGCCAATTGCGAGGCATCGCCATACAGAAGGCCGCGGACGCCGTCGTAGCCGAGGTCTTTGCCGAGACCGCGGAGGATGCTCTCGCGAGCGACGCCGTTCCAACCGGCCCCGCACTGGCCGTTCGCAAAGATACCGACCGAGATCAGGCCCCAAAGGCCGCTAACGCCGTGCACCGAAATGGCCCCGACCGGATCATCGATCCGGTGCAGTTCAAAGAAGAAGACGCAGAAGACCACCAACACTCCTGCGATGGCGCCGACCAGTGCAGCCGCCCAACTATCCACGAACGCACAGGGGGCGCTAACGGCCACCAGGCCGGAAAGCAGACCGTTGCACAGGAGGGTCGGGTCGGGCTTCAGACCTTTCAGTTGCAAGGTCAGCATGGCGGCGATCGCCCCGGCCATGCCGGCCAACGCGGTGTTGATCACAACCACCCCGATCGGCAGGTTGCCGCCAAGCAAGGCCGGTGCCGAGGTGAAGCCGAACCAGCCGAAGGTCAGAAGGAGCGTGCCGATCACGGCCATCGGCAGGTGATGGGCGGGCATGGGAAGCGGCTTGCCCTCCGGAGAGTATTTTCCGATCCGCGGGCCAAGGAGCAAAGCGCCCGCCAGGGCAATCATGCCGCCCATGGCGTGGACCACGCCGGAGCCGGCGAAATCGACGGCTCCATGGCCGAGTCCCCAGTTCAGTCCGCTGCGGGCCAGCCACCCGCCGCCCCAAACCCAGTTGGCGTAGAGGGCGCAGGGAAGTGCCGCCCAGAGTCCGTACAAACAAAAGTTCCTCCAACGCCAGCGTTCGGCCATGGCGCCGGTGGGGATGGTGACGGCAATGTTCATCAGCACCATCGCGCAGAGGAAGAGCACCAGCACGTGGGCGTCGCTGAAGCCGTTCAGGAAGAAGCCCTTCAGGCCGATCAGGCCGTAGCGATACACACCGCCACCGGGGCCGCCCGTTGCGTCGCTGATATGCCCCAGACCCCAGCCGCAGTTGAGCACCGGAGCGCCCAGTGGGCAGAGGGAGGCCGTCCCTGCCGTCGCCGCATTGCAGCCGTTGCCCCAGCCGACGGCAAACCCGTAGGCCCAAAAACCGAAGCCACCCAAGGCAAAAATCATGAGATTCATGCTCATCGTGTGGGCGGCATTCCTGGCGCGGCACAAGCCGGTTTCTGCCAGGGCGAAACCGGCTTGCATCAGCATCACCAGAAAGGCGGCGATCAACGCCAATCCCACCGTGCTGCCAACGACGGCGTGAGGAGGCACTAGGCGACTCCTGCGGGTCTGGTCTGGCCCACATCTCTGTCTAACAGGATCGTCCGACCCTTGGCGCGACTGGCCAGCACGAAGTAGGCCGCGCCGTAAATGCCCCAGGCGGCGGCCACCCCCAGGGCGATAAAAGGCTCCAGCTTGCTCATCCCGGTGACCATGAAGGGGCCGACCAGGTAGAAGAGCATGCACAACAGGTTGGCGACCACGCCGAAGACCGGGATGACCACGTGCTTGAAACCGTTAAACGACTGGTGCTCGCGGAAGGCCACGATCGCAATCCCGCAGGTGAGCATGTAGAGCAGGAAGGTGCCAAAATTGCTGGCCAGGGTCACGATCAGCAGGCTGTTGGGCAGGCTCTTGGCGGTGGCGGCCGAGAACACCAGGAACGACGGATACCACAGGCTGTGCTTCTGGGCATCGGTCAAGGCACTGTTCATGGCGTCGGTGGCCGCCGGGCCGCAAAGATACAAGAGCACCGCGAAGATGCCGGTGATGGCCGACACACCCGCCAGCGTCCAAATGGCCCGGTGCGGCGTCAGGTTCTTGCCGTGCAACATGCCGAAGTGGGCGGGTACTTCAGCGTCGCGGCCCATCGCGTAGGTGACGCGGGCCCCGGTGCTCATGCACGACAGCGTCGTGCCGACCAAGGCCAGAAAGACGGTGATCGCCTGAACGAACATGAACCACCAGCCGGCCGCCGGGCTGCCGAACAGCCAGGTGCCGACGATGACCATCATGTCGCCGATCGGCGCGCTGGAACTGGCGGCCGTGGTCATGGGGTAGCCGGGATTGAGGAAGTAACTCGCGCAAAAATACTCGATCAAGTAGCACACCACCCCTTGGATCAGCAGCGACAACAGCACTGCCCGCGGA
>JAJYGU010000159.1 GCA_021784975.1 Planctomycetota bacterium | reverse complement strand
GCTGACGTGCAACCAGCAGGTGCAACGGATCGCCCAACGATATGCCGATTGCAGCAACTTCCTCTACCTCGGACGGCAGTTCAATTTCCCCACCGCCCTGGAGGGGGCCTTGAAACTGAAGGAGATTAGCTACATTCATGCCGAAGGCTACCCGGCCGCGGAAATGAAGCACGGCCCGATCGCGCTGGTGGATGCGCAGACTCCCAGCGTGTTTCTCATTCCGCGCGGGCAGGTGTACGACAAGGTGATCTCAAATCTTCAAGAGATCAAGGCTCGCGGCGGCCCGGTGATCGCGGTGGTGTGCGAAGGCGACGCTACGGCGGCCAGACTGGCCGACGACGTCATTGAGGTCCCCTCGGTGGAAGAGTACCTCCAGCCGATTGTCACCGTGATCCCGCTGCAACTGCTGGCCTATCACATCGCGGTGGCCCGCGGCTGCGATGTCGACAAGCCACGGAACCTGGCCAAGAGCGTGACCGTCGAGTAGCGGTTCGCGCTCGCATCGGCAGCGCCCCCTCCAAGAAGCCGTTCGTTGACGGCGCGCGCCGTCTTGGTAAAATGGGGAACCATGAAAAGAATGCTCCTGGCGATTATCGCCGCGGGGGCCCTGCTGGCGGCCAGCCACGCCCAAGCCGCGACCTGGGATACGATCGTTGTCGGTGCCCAAAGCGAACCCGAGAGGCTGGCGACGGTTGACTTGCAGCGCTACCTGGCCCAAGTCACCGGCGTAGTGCCGAAGACGATCAGTGCCGACCGGTGGCGGGCCGCCCCGGTGCCGGCCTTGATCATCGGCGCGGCCGCCGCAAACCCAACCCTGAAAGCGATCGGCGCGAGCAAGGTGGATCTCGGCCAAGAGGGCTATGTGCTGGCCAACGCAACGCTGTCCCGCCAGCCGGTGGTGATCGCGGCCGGCCAGACGGGCGCCGGGACCGTCAACGCGATCTACGGTCTGTTGCGCGAGCTGGGCTACGGGTTCTTCCTCGGCAGCGAAGCGGTGCCGGAAATGCTGCCGCCGAGGCTGCCGTCGGACGCGGCCATCGTCCGCCGGCCGGCCTTCGGCATCCGCGGCGTGCTCCCCTGGTACAACTTCTTCGACAGCCCGACCGCCTGGGACCCGATTGACCACCGGGCGGTGATCGACCAACTTATTCGCAGCGGGGCAAACTTCATCGGCTTCCACACTTACGACCACGAGCCGTTTGCGGCCTACGAGGAAGCCGGCAAAATGCAGTGGGGCGGCCGACTGCTGAACACCAGGAGTCCTACTTGGGGCACGCACTCGATGGCTACCGGTGAGTTCGCTTTCGGCACCGACAAGCTTTTCGCCGACGATTATTTTGGCGCCGCCACCACCCAGTCCCACGACGATCCCAGTGCGGTCATCCGCCGCGAACAGGATGTGGTCCGCGACGCCTTCGACTACGCCAGACGGCGCGGCGTTCACACCTGCATTGGCTTCGAGGTTACGGGCGACCCCACCAACCCGGCTACCCGCAAGATCGTCGTCAAGCGGCTCAAACGGCTGTTGGACGAATATCCGGCGGCTGATTACCTATGGATCTGGCAAAGCGAGGCTCAGGCGGGTCCGGGCTACCGCGAAGACAACCTCCTCCGCGAGACCTTCAAGCCGGGCAGCGCTCTGGAACCGTATGCGGCGGCCCGTCGGACGACGTTTCGCCGCATCGTCGATTCCAAACTCAACCGCGGCGATTATCTAAGGATGGATCCAGCTTCGCGGGCTGCGCGGGCCCTTGAAGGGGCGCGTTTGGAGCAGTTTGCACGGCTCGCCTGTCGGGTCATCCATCAACGGCAAGACCCGCCGCGGCTGGTCGTCAGCGGCTGGGGCGGCGACGAGTATCTGTGTTCGGAAGAGTATTACGAGGGGCTCGATAAGCTTTTGCCGCGAGACGTGGTTTTCGCTTCACTGGATATGATTCGGCCGCACCCCCGGGTGGACGCAATCTACGGCGAGTTTGCCCCCGATCGCCAGCGCTGGCCGATTCCCTGGCTGGAATGCGACGGCGATCAGTGGCATCCGCAGCCCAATGTCCACACCTTCGAAGGGGTTGCTGCTGATGCACACCGAAAGGGCTGCCAAGGCATCTTGGGCATCCACTGGCGGACCCGCGACATCGAAGAGAACCTGGCCTACCTGGTGGACTACGCCTGGCAGCCGGGCCTGACAGCCGAGGAGTTCTTCGAGCAACTCGCTGCCCGCTGCTACTCGGCCGCCATTGCGGGCGATATGGCCCGGATTCATTCCCGGCTGGACAGTATGGGCTGGCGCTGGGTGGGCGGGGCCGGCCAATCAGAGTGCGGCAGCTTCCAGTTTGGCCCGGGGACCCCGGAGAAAATCAAGCAGTTGCAGGTTCTCCGTAGGCAAGTGGCGGCCCTGTTGCCCAAGGCGGGCCGGAGCGCCCCGCGGGTGCGTTGGCTCCTGGCGCGGATCGACTGGACGCTGGCCTATTCGCACGCCGAGATCGCGGCCGTGAAGGCCCAGCAACTTCTGGATTCGGGCAACGCGGCAGATGCCCTGGCGACCCTCGACACGGGCGATCTGGCCAACGCTTTGCGAGTCTTTGCCAGCCGCTTGACGACCCGCGGCGAATACGGCGTGTTGGCCACTATCAACACCAAGGCGGTCTATGCTTGGCGCGAGCTGCGCGGCCGTTGCCTGGCGACCTTGGGACGGGAGCCCGAAGACCTTCCGGCGCCCAAATGGACGCCGCAGCCGGAAATTGTGCTTCCCCGCCTGATTGCCTCCGTACCGCAAGGCGAAGACCTGGAACTGATGCCGATCGTACTGGGCGGCAAGCCGGCCTGGATGCACTATCGGACCCTGGGACAGCCTGCCTGGAAGACATTGGAACTGAATCCGGTCAAGGGCTGGGTCTGCCGCGCAGTTCTGCCGGGCGGCGAGCTGGTTTCGCCGGGCGTGGAGATCGCGTTTTCGTTCGATCGCCTGCCGGCCGCCTCGCCGGCCTGGGGTCCCCAGGCGGTGACCGTGATGCCGCCAACAGCGGTCGATGAGGCTCCGCGGCCGTTCGTTCCGCTGGCAGCGCAGCCGAGGCTCACGATCGGCTGTACCAGCAGTTCCCAATTTCCCTTCATGCTGAGATGGAACGAGGTTGCCGAGGCCGAATACTATAAGGTCTACCGCGACGAGGTGCTGGCCGCGGAGACGTGCGTTGCGTTCTATCCGGACGGCCCGACGCGTCCCGCGGCCAGGCATCAATACCGTGTCGAGGCCTGCCGCGATGGCCGGGTGTTGGCCCAGGCAGCCCTCTCAGCCGCCTCACCCGACTCGACGGCGCCCATTGTCCTCAAGCCACGGGTCCGCTGGGGCAAGACACGAGCGACGATCCTATGGCCGCCGCCTGATACTTGGCAGATCTCCGGTTATACGATCGAGAGGGCCGGACCGAACTCCGCGGGCAAGTTTGCCTTTGTGGCTGACGTCCCGGCCGTGCACATGGGCACACATCAAATTGCGGCGAAACTCGACCCCGGCCAGACCACGTATCGGATCACGCCCGTCAACCAGGTCGGGCGAAGGTTGTCGGGGCTGGAGGTGAGCTTGCGCTGGCCCAACGACAAGCTTCGGGAAGTGGTTGTGGCCGACGTAATCGCCAGGGCCAAGCCCCAAGGCAAGCTTGAGGTTGCGGGCGGCGCGGTGCACTTCACCGGTCGCGGCCACCTGGAATTGGCCCACGACGACTTGTTCAATCTGAGCGGCGGCGGGACGGTGAGTTTCGAGTTCCAGGCCGACCGGCTGGACGACATGCCGGTCCTGCTGTCGCACGGTCAATGGCAGGTCGACGGCTGGTTCTTCCAGATCCTCGGCGGCCAACTCATGATCCGCACCACCGGCGGCGACGTGCTCGGACCCCAGGTCCAGAGGGGAAAATGGTATTCGCTCCGCTGGGAATTCGACGGCCTGAAGGCGGACCTCTTCATCGACGGCAAGTTATACACCTCGGTGGAAGAGTTGCCGATGTCTGCGTGCCGCCGCATGCTGCGTGTCGGGCAGTACGATCAGCCCGGCCCGTCCTACGCCTTTCACGGCTCGATCCGCAATCTGAGGATCCGGGGCTGGGTGCCAAGGTCCGGGTCGTGACCTATCCTTGCAGTGACATGCTTCGCGGACCGGCGACGAGGGTTTGGACAAGCCGGTCGTCAAGTAGCCGCCGAAAATTGTCGGCAGCGCCTGCTTTACAACTCGGCCGGGCTGATATACAACTCGGCGGGACTGATATTCGATCGCCGGCAAGGAGGTTCGCATGAAGAACAGTCGCGTCAAACCTGGCACCCCGCACCGGCTCTATCTGGGCGTGGACGTGGGAGGGACCAAGATCCAGGCCTCGTTGGTGCGGGAGTCGGGCGAGATCCTCGGTCGTGAGAAGTGCCTGACTCCGCGGCAAGGCGGACCGGAACACATCGTGGCCGCCATCGAAAAGGCTATGAACGACATGCTCCGCAAGGGTAGCGTCACTGCTGACCACCTGACGGCCATCGGGGTTGCCGTCCCGGGGGTAGTTGATCCGGACAATTTGCGGGTGGTGATTGCTCCGAATATGAGCCTCACCAACGTCGCTCTCGGCGCACGCCTGGCGGCGAGCTTTAAGGCCCCGATGGCGGTGGGAAACGACGGTAACTTCGGCGCTCTGGGTGAGACCTGGCTCGGTTCGGCCCGCTCGGCACGCAGCGCGGTGTACATCTGCGTGGGCACCGGCATCGGCAGCGGTTTCGTCCACGGCGGCAAGCTCTGGCGCGGGGCCCGCGAGTCGGCAGGAGAGATTGGACACATGCTGATGCAGCTTGGCGGCCCCCAGTGCGGTTGCGGCAGTCACGGCTGCTTCGAGGCGCTGGCCAGCCGCACGGCTATCGAACGCGAGTTGCGGTCCGGCATCGCCGCTGGGCAGACGAGCGTCCTGACCGAGTTGGCCGGTGGCGACCTCTCCGTGATTCGCAGCGGCATGATCCGCAAGGCGCTGGAACGCGAGGATCCGCTGGTCACCGGGGTGATGCGCCAGGCGGCCGAAGTGCTCGGCCACGCTTGCGTCAACGTGCGGCACCTCTTGGATCCCGAGGTCATCGTCCTTGGCGGTGGGGTCATCGAGGCCTGTAGTCGCTTTGTGATGCCGATTGTTGAAGACATCGTCAGCCGCGACCCTCTGCCCGGCGCCCGCGAGGGCGGACAGGTCCTCCTGTCGGCCTTGGGCGACGACGCCGTGGTGCTGGGCGCGGTGGCCGCCGCCCGCCGCCTGGTCCACCGAAGTCCCTTCAAGAAGCGGTTCGCCGTCAGGCCGATCTACCGGGAACTCGCCAGCGTCGGGTTGGGTGAGATCGCCGTCGGCCGAAAGGTCTATGATTGCGACATCACCATCTCCGTCGCGGGCAAAGTGAAGAAGCGCAAGGCCAAGCTCGTTAAGAAGCTGGACGGCGCCGGCCACACCGTCGGTTCTAAGGAAGTGGCTAAGGTCTGCCGAGGCGGGCCGGAGGTGCTGTTCGTCGGGGCAGGCGAGACCAGCCACGTCCAATTGAGCGACGATGCCCTGCAATTCCTCACCCAACGCTCGATCCGGTACGAAATCTCGCCGACCGTGAAGGCGGTGGACAGCTACAACAAGTCGAAACGCCGCAAGGCGGCCCTGTTTCACGTGACCTGTTGAGCGGAGCCGGCTCTCGGCAGGGAGCCGGGCCGTGAGCGTTCCCCACGGAGCAGTGGCCGGTTCCGGCCAGCCTCGAGCGTACCGGCCTCTGCGTGCCCTCGCTCAACTGCCTCTCGGGAGGCTGACCTCACTTTTTCCGCTGCGCTGGGCGAACGTCTCTGCCCCCCAAATATTGTACAAGCCTGCCACCAAGATGGCGTAATCGGTTACAATCCCCAGGTAATCGCTTGGACCACCTGAAATGTTTGAGAATTATGCGACAGGCAAGTAAACTGAATAGTCTGCGGCAACCCGATTCTCTGTAAGTCAGGCGTCGAGGGACCGCTCGCTCAACGGCTAGCCGGACAGCCGCCTCCGCCGGCTTGGCAACCTGTATTGAAAATTGGAGCAGTCAGCCATGTTCGCTTTCGGCAGTCGTCATCGCACCCGACGGAGTCACCTGACTTTGGCTCGCAGACGCCGCCCTCAAGATGTCCGCCCGGACTACCATACGCGGCTACGGCTGGAGCCACTGGAAGATCGCCGGCTTCTGTCGCTAGCCACCTGGACCGGTCTGAGCGCCACCGACCACGATTGGAGTGACGCAGCCAATTGGCAAGGCAACGTGGCCCCGAGCCCCGGCGATGACCTGGTGTTCCCTGCCGGAGCGGCCCAAACCGCCAACGTCAACGATTTCGCCGCCGGCACTGCCTTCGGCTCGATCGAGATCGACGGCGACAACTACAGTCTGACCGGCAACCAGATACTTTTGGGCGGCAACATCACCTCGCAAGGGGCCAGCAACAGTCTGGGACTGGACCTGCAACTCTCTGTCGATGAGGGCATCGTCAACGCCAACACCGCCGGGGCCACCTTGACCGTCTCCGGGACCATCGACCTTAACGGCCACAACCTTGCCGTCAGCGCCAGCGACTCCTCGGGCACCACCGAGTTGGATGGAGTTATCAGCGGCACAGGCGGGCTGAACATCGGCGGCGACGGGCAGTCGGTCCTGAACGCAGCCAACAGTTACACCGGTGTCACCACGGTCGATAGCGGCACCCTGGTAGTTGAAAACGCCCAGGCCCTTGGCGCCGCCGACGGCACGGCGGCCACCGCCGCCGACGTGGAGAACAACGCCACCTTGCAGCTTGAGAATTCGATCACGGTCAGCGACAAGTTGTTGAGTTCCAGTTCCTCGGCGACCGTTGCCAGTGTCGGCGACAATGTCTGGACCGGCGACATGAGCCTGACCAACGAGTTGTACGTGAACGTGAACGCCGGCAACTCGCTGGAAGTGGGCGGCAACCTTACCGCCTCCGACCTTTATAACGACTACGGCTACAGCAGCGCGGCGGGAACCCTGATTCTCGACGGGACGGCCAATGCCGTCCAGTACACGGTCTACAACGGCGGCAACCTCGAAGTGGACGGCCTGCTCACCGCGACTTATTCCAGTGTCTACAACCTGGTTGGCGGCACGATCCAGGGCAACGGCACCGTCAACGCCGGCACCCAGAACGGTTCCAATCCGGTCTACAACTACGGCACGCTGAGTCCCGGCACGGCGGGCGGGCCCGGCATTCTCACTACCAACGATATCGCCTTCGAAAGCGCGGGCAGCTTCAACGTCCGTCTCAATGGTCCCGCCGCCGGAACCGACTACGATCAATTGGACGTCACCGGCAGCCTGACCCTGGCCGGCAGTCTGAACGTTTCGCTCGGCTATACGCCCGCCGTGGGCGACTCATTTACGATCGTCGACAACCAGGGCACCAGTCCGGTCAGCGGCACCTTTGACGGTTTGCCCCAGGGAGGCTTGCTGGTGGTCGGCTCGGACATCTTCCAGATTTCTTATACCGGCGGCGACGGCAACGACGTCGTCCTGACCCGCGTCACTGCCGATACTTGGACTGGGGCCGGCGGCGACAACAATTGGAGCGACGCGAATAACTGGAGCGGCGGCGTCGCCCCCTCGCCGGGCGACAACTTGCTCTTCCCGGCCGGGGCGGCCCAAACCGCTAATGTGAACGACTACGCCCCCGGCACCGCCTTCGGTACCATCCAGGTCGCCGGCGACAACTACAGTCTGACGGGCAATCAGATCCTTTTGAACGGCAGCATTGCCTCGCAGGGATCCGGCGACAGCCTGGGACTGGACCTGCAACTCGCCACCGACGGGAGCGTCGTCAACGCCAACACCGCCGGGGCCACCTTCACCGTCTCCGGGGCCATCGACCTGAACGGCCACAACCTTGCGATCAGCGCCAGCGACTCCTCGGGCACTACCGAACTGGACGGCATCATTAGTGGCACGGGCGGGCTGACCATTGATGGCGACGGGGAGTCCATCCTGAACGCGGCCAATAGCTACACCGGTGTGACCACGGTCAATAGCGGCATCCTGGTGGTTGAAAACTCCCAGGCCCTTGGCGCAGCCGACGGCACGGCGGCCACCGCCGTTGACGTGGAGGGCCTCGGCACGATCCAACTCGACAACTCGATCACCGTAAGCGACAAGTTGTTGAGTTCCAGCTCTTCGGCGACCATTGCCAGTATCGGCGACAATGTCTGGACCGGCGACATGAACCTGGCCAACGACCTGTATGTCAATGTGGCCTCGGGAAACTCGCTCGAAGTGGATGGCAACATCACCGGCAACGATCTCTACAGCAATGACGCCGGCGAGTTGATTCTCGACGGCTCTGCCAACGCGATCCAGTACTCCGTATCCAATTACGGCACTCTTGAAGTAGATAACGCCCTCGACACCGTAGTCTACGATGTCTCCAACTACGGCACGCTCCAGGGCACCGGCACCGTGGCCGCCAGCACAGAGTATGGTTACAATCCGGTCTACAACTACGGCACGCTGAGTCCCGGCACGGCGGGCGGGCCGGGCATTCTCACCACCAACAACATTCAATTCGAAAGCGGTGGGGGTTTCGATGTCCGTCTCAACGGCCCCACTGCCGGAACCGACTACGACCAATTGGACGTGACCGGAAACGTCACCCTGGATGGCAGCCTCAACGTCTCCCTCGGCTATACACCAATCATCGGCCAGACCTACACGATCATCAAGAATGAGGGCGGCAGTCCGGTGACCGGCACCTTTAGCGGCCTGCCGGAAGGCGCGCAGTTTACGGCCGGCGGGCAGACCTTCCAAATCTCTTATGTCGGCGGTGCAGGCAACGACGTGGTCTTGAAAGCCCTCACCGGCAACGTAACGGCGGTGCCGGCTCAGGTGGTGTTTACCACCGAGCCCAGCGACGTGGCGGCGGGGGCGGGCATTTCGCCGGCGGTGGTGGTGTCGGTGGAGGACGCCAACGGC
>JAJYGU010000491.1 GCA_021784975.1 Planctomycetota bacterium | reverse complement strand
GGAGCGGCCGGTGCTGCTGGCCGCGTCGATGAGCGGCGAGGTGGCCTTCTCGTGGATTACCGAACATCCCGAGCGGATTGCCGGGTTCGTGGCCGTGGCCCCGGTCCAAATCAGGCGGTATGCGGATCGGCTACAGCGTGTTGCCGTTCCGGTACTGGCCGTCTGGGGCGAGAATGACCGCACCATTCCCAGAGCCGATGGCGAACTATTGGTGCGATCGGTGCCCAACGGCCGGCTGGTGGTGATCCCCGGCGGCAGCCACGCGCCCTACATGAGCGATCCGGCCAAGTTTCACTCGCTGCTGCTGGACTTTCTGGCGGAAGCCCGCTCCGCAACGAGCCAGGCGCAGCCCTAGGCCCTAAACAAGCGAGCTTTCCTTGGAGTGCGGCAATTCTTTGCCGCTTTGCAGGCGTTTTTCCGCGACTTGGAGGCCGTGTGGGGTTCACCCGAAAATCGTTTCGCAATCGTTTCGGCAACTCAGAAAAGCGGTGACGCATCACCGCACTCCAAATTCCCGCTGGTTTAGGGCCTAGTGACTGACCGTCCGTGACTTGTAGATTCTCGCGGTTCAGGCACCGCTCATCACTCGACGGTGATACGGTTCAATCACGAAAGCCCGAAAAGACGAAATCGCGAATCGGTAGACCTCCTCGCGGGTGGAGTGGCTGAAACGTAACCGACCGTCATCCGACTTGGCTGGCTGGAGGGGGACAGTCCCATTTTCGTCGGACGAAAACTGGGACAGTCCCCGGAGCAACGTTGAAATCGCGTTTTCACGGCCGAGCTTGAGTTCCATGAGTCGCTGGGTTCGCGGGTAGGAGCAGATGGAGCCGAGGGTAATCCGCGACAAGGGCTAGGTAGTTCGGGCAGGCGTTGCCCCCTTCCTCTCTGAATCGCACCGCGCTGCGATGCTCACCCAAAACGAGCGTCTGCTTGCCCCGCTCGTGCAGCCGCAGCGGATTGCTTTCGCCCAGATCGACGCGATTATGCGGCACGCCGAACGTCTCGGCGACTTCGGCCTCGGGGTATGCCGCGCAAATCCTCTCGGCGAACCGCCGCCGATCCGCCGTGCGATTGCTCCCCTTCGCCAGCACGATCCTGGACGGCCGAAAGAGAGGCGCGGGGCGTGGCTGACAACGTCCCGGAGGCTTGTCGAGCCGGAGCACCAGGCGAGCCCTCACTTCAAGATCAGGTCAACCTCACCGTCTTGATTCGATTCGCCTCCGAATAGCTCCGTCTGGGTACTCCCCACAACGGGCCTGCGCCTCCTCTGCATGCGCTTATCTGGAAAGGCATGTCGCAAGGCGGCGGCCGTAGCCGCTAGCGTCACCTTACGAGAGTCGGTTCGGACGTAGATAACGGCATCATCGCCCAGGAATTCTCGAGAAGCCGTAAAGACTTTTTTCAAGAGTTGCTGATACTTGGTGCGGTCTACGAACTTGCCCTGATGCGGGCCGGCTGGCGCGGTGGGGGCCGAAGGACCGCCAAGGAGCCACAGCCGGAGCCATTGGTCATAGTGGTAGTTCGTTACTCCACAATAGGGCGGCGATGTAAGTAGCAGCTTTGCCTTTTCAGTTCCCAGCGAGGCAAGTCCTTGCCGAACCCTTGGAAGCACCGCCACGCTATCGCCAAGGTAGACCCTGCTTTCGCGCAAATCGGGAATGCCCTTCGCGTAACGCCAGTCGAGTTTCTTCTTCATAAACTCCACCGGCTCAACATCAGGCGGCCCCAACCGCTGCTCCGTCCACCAGCGCACCGCGTATTGGGGAGACATGGACTTCGTTTGCCGCATTTGATTCGACAAGGAATCTGTCCGCTTGCCGTGCAAATGCACGAGCAAGAGCGCCATCGTCGTACAATCAACTCGGCTGCCTTGCCAGTCCAGCCAGTTGCGAGCCGTCAGCAGGAACTCCCGTGCCCTTTGGGAGTAGCAGCGGTGAAAGAAGACGGGCATGGCCTCAGCAGCTTGCCGATAGCGCCACGCATTCTTGTCCAATTCGACGATGCGCTTCTCGACAGCCAGGCGGGTCGCCGGATTCAGTTTCGCTTTCGTGTAGACGTAGCCGACAGGATTGATCTCAATCCCCACCCCCGAACGATCGAGCGCAGCAGCCGCGAAAACTGCGGTCCCACGGCCAGAGAAGGGATCGAGGACGGCATCGCCCACGTCGGTATATCGTCGAATGACTCGTTCGGCGAACGCGATGGGAAACATCGCGTAGTAGGGGCCAATTCCGGCCCAACGCCGATTTGCGCTCGCGTACTTGCTTCGCGCTAAGGATGCCGTACTCATCGGTCGCCCATCAAAGCGGTTGCCAGGCGCTGCAAAACTTTCGTACCCAGGTGAAGGGGAATTGCTGCGTGTGCATGGGCCGCAATCAGGGGCGTTACGGAGTTGACATACCGTGACGATGCCAGCTTGTCCAGAAGCGAGCACAGCGTTCCGAACCGAGGGTAGATCGAGATGTCATCGTGCCGCAAGGTGTCCTGCTCGTCCGTAAGGAACGGAATGGTCCCTACAATCTGAGCGCCTCCGCTCGTCTTGTAGAAGAATTTCCGCCCGAAATACGTGTCTTGCCCATACCTCTTGTCGCTATCGGAACAAGTGATTCGCTCCTTGATGTATTGATCCGTGAGCAACATATATGATCGTGGGCAGAACCGTTGCTCGCCCGGATTCTCGGTGCGGTCGATTTCCTCGAAATGAGTGACAAAGTTCCCGCTCTTTTCCACGCCGACAATAACCAGATCGTTCCCGGTTTCCGCCCGGACAATCGCATTAAGTCGTTTCAGTTCCGCGCTGATCGCCGCACTCAGCCATGCCGGCGGCCCGAACACCCCTAGTGGACCGTCCACGAAGAACGCCAGCCGCCCCATTCGGCCAAGCAGATTCTGCCGCTCGAAGCACCGTAGAAAGTGGATCAGCAGAATCCGTTCCCAGACTTGCATGACCAGCCCGAACGCCTCTCCATTCGTCCCCAGGTCGCGGAACCGCTCGTGGATTCGTAGGGCATCCGTCGAGAACACCGGGCGTTTGCACTGCGGGCAGTCGGATACGCCCCGCGGCACGACGATTTCGGCCGTACAGCCGTGCGATTCCCGGTATGGGCATTCTTGGCCACGCGATGCGGGTTTTCGTTGCAGCAGTTCTTCGTATGTGGTCAACAGCCGGACTCGATCAACATCATCCAGGATAATGTCGTGAAAGATTTCATAGACCTCCTGGCGGAACGACGAGCAAGCGGACTTCTGGTTGATCGTTACGACGTTGCTGCCCGGTAGCGCAGAGTCAATGGTCTCCGCTTGTTCGGTCTTGCGAAACTCCCGTGGATCAATCGGACGCGACTCGTCGAGCCTGCTGACGCGATCAAGATCAAGGAGCACGCTGGCGACCGTCACATAGCCCACCTTCGCGCCGGGGTAGCCTATGCGAACGTCTACCTCGGCATAGCTCCCGTCGATAGCCAGCACGAACACAGGAAGATCAGCGACGACATCCAAGTCCTGCTTTGGAGCAAGCGGCGTTTGACGCGACGCGCCACGGAAAACCCTGGCCCGGTTGAGCAACTTTTGGACCCGTTCCGCCTCGACGATCCTGCGGACAGAACGATACGATGCGAATTCCCCTTCGTAAGGCATCACTCTCCCCGGCTAGGTTTGTTGTTCGATGGCGAATCGCTGCACCTGGATGGGAACGACGTAGGGGTTCGATAGTGTCTTGACTCGCAGGAAACCCCGGTCCTGGGCACGCAGGATGCTCTGCTCAAAGTCCGCGAAGTCATAGAACTTCTTGAGTTCCTTGGTTTCGTCCGTGTTGTTCAAGTGCCCGATGAACCAGTTGGCCGTGTTGCGCAGGATGTTCTTCTGGATGGAGCTTACCTCCTGAGTGGCATAGACCAGCCCGATCCGGTACTTCGCTCCCTCCTTCGCCGTTCGCACCCAGATGTCCGATGTGCCAAGCTCTCTTGATGAGGGCAGTATATTGTGGGCCTCCTCCACGTACACGAGGATGTCCGGCGGAGCCTTCGCGGTGCGGAAAAGCTCCTGATTCCCCCCAAATATCCGGCGAATGATCCGATCCGCGGCGGATTTGTTCAGTTCTGGGTTGCCGCTCGACTGATCGACGATTACCAGCCGGCCCGCCTTTAGGTGCTCGTAAATATCGTCCGCGTAATCGGTGCTTGTATCTGGCGTATGTTGCTCGGCAACGCGCCCGACGGAACGCGATCCGTTGGGGTAAAAGAACATTTCAAGAATCTTCTTTAGGTTGTCGTCTGCCCATGACCCCGAGGTATGGTTCTGCACGTACTGTTGATCGAAGGCGGCATATCCTGAGTCTTTCCCATTGCTGATGAAGTTCTGTAGTATGCCACAGGCTTGCGCGATTTCCGCCCACGAGGTTGACGACTTGGAAAGGATGGTCGCGCAGTTCCGGTAATCAGGTGCCCTATCGCCTGTACTGCCATTCATTGCCGCCAGAAGTTCCTTGCCAAACAAGCCCCTTGTCTGCGGCGATACGCTCTTGGGAACCGCAAACCCCGCCTTATGGAGAAGGGCGCGGTAGCACAGTACGCGACGATTATGCCGAGTAACAGCCGACTTGTCGCGCGGGTCCGGCGGATCAAAAACAACATCCCGAAAGTTGGTTATGTACTTGTCCGAAAGACCAGCGAGTGCGCCGTCTATTATCTCTTTGCCAATTTGCAGATTGTCGTCCAGGTAGAAATTGAGCAGCATGAGATGACGCTGGGGATCATTCGGATGTCTTGTTATCCCGTAGGTCAAGACATCTTCCTGCAAGGAAGCGTGCTGACTGGCAGGACCACAGGCCCAGACATTCTTGATCGCGTTTGGCTCAAGATTGTGCGAAGCGTCCTGGGTGTTTTCATTAGCGTATTCGCCGTTGGGGTCGAATACAAGCTGACCGATTCTCTGCTGCGGCGTTGCGCTCCACCGCAGGGCAAAGATCGCCTTGAGCATAATCTTCGTGGTGTTGGACTTGCCGGTGCGCGTCATGCCGAAGAGCGCGGTCTTTTGGCTCAGAAGGTCGGTGGGCGTGATCGCGAAATCCACGTCGCCAATTCTCTGGAACGGCCGATTGGTGGAAGCGTAGCGAACGGTGCCAATGCTGACCATTGCGTTGCTTACCGAGGCGTCAGCGAGCCGCGGATCGCGGTAGTTCACAATCGCTTCCAGGACGCTTCCTCTCGGCTTGAGGACTTTCAGCCCCCGATTGGGGTAGTAGTTGCTGATGTCGGAGCCAAACGAGAGCGCGTAGCGGGGTTGCCCATCCACTCCCACGTCGCCGACGTAAAAGGTGCCGATCACTCGGCATCGAACACCCGCGTAGCTGAGAATATGGGCCGTCGATGGGTCCATTACATCGCGGTGGTCCCAGTTCTTGTCGAGTTCGCCGCTGACGTTCTGCGCGTTCTCCACCCGGACACGGAGCGCTTCTGTCGCGTTGGGAAGGTCGGCTTGGTCGAGCACGCGGAGCAGGATGACGCTCGAATCCTCGGCACGAACATCCACAGGCTGAGTGGGGGCGACTCGTGTTGCCAGCAGGAATGAGAGTGCCGGAATTCCGCCAACGGCTTGCCGGTGGAAATCATGCACCTGCACGAGGGCCGTTTCATAGCCGAGAGAGTAGACTTCGCCCACATACGCATCTGGGTCAACTAACGCAATCAGCGGACCCGCAGCCGCTTCGAGCGTCCCGTCTAACTGGGGGGCACCTAGCTGCCCGCCGACCAATCCCACAATGCTACCCATTTTCACAAACCTCCGTTCACCTTGAAAAAAGCGATGTACCGTCCTTCCCTCTTCATCGAGAGTCCCCCAACTGGCCCGTTAGCATAACATGCTGGCAGGAAAAGACCAAAGATTATCGATGCTCGGCCGACGCAAGCCGACTGGCTCGATGAGCGCGTTGGGAGAGTTGCGTCTGAGAAACTGACCCAAAACTCGGGCGTGGTCATTGGTTTCACAGGACCGACTCAGAAGAGCGACTGCTGCCACTGCAACATGGGAATGGGCTCGTCCAACGGCCCACGGGCTTTGCCGACAAAGGCCGCGACCTCTTCGTCCGGCTATTCGCCCATGAATCGTACGGCCGATCGGATGCACGTCCTTTCGCACGTTCGTGATTCTCTCGCTACGGAGCCGGCCAACTTCGCCAATCGCTGGTGGCGTGCCTGGATGCGCCGGAGGTCCGTGTTCGGTATTCTCCGCGGCACGGCAGCCTCTTCACTCCGGCGGCCTGGTGAACAAGGCGCGGTGGATGGGCGCTGGGTAGGGGACATTCGGACCCTTGGCTGCCCGCCAGAGGATGCGGTTCAGCTCGTCCTCGGGCGCGAGGTCGTAGGCCTGGAAGTTCATCCCGGCGGACTCCGCCGCATAGGGTGATCGGCGGGTGTTCTTGGCGGCCAGGTCCACCTTGGGCATAAGGACCGCGTAGGGCGTCGCCTCCGGCCGGGCCTGGAAGCAACCGAACATAGGCGTGGCCCCGGCGTCGTATTGTGTCATCGGCGGCAGTCCCAGGATCAGCTCGATGGTGCGGATCATGCTGGCCATGGTGTAGAGCGTGCTGTCGACCACGCCGCGGCGGCAGTAGGGGCTGATGACCAGGCCCGCCGTGCGGTGGGCGTCCACGTGGTCGGGGCCGTTTTGGGCGTCGTCTTCGATGATGAAGATCGCCATCTCGTTCCAGAACTTGCTGTGGGTGGCCGCCTCGACCAGCCGGCCTATGCCGAGGTCGTTGCTGCCCACGCAGGCCTCGGGCGTGTTGGCCCCGGGGGCCGTGCCGTGGGTGTGGTTCTCGCCCAACGACATGATCGTAAACCGCGGCAGCTCGCCCGACCGTTCGGCAGCGTGCAAGTCTTCAATCCAGTACTTCACTCGGTCCATGTCGCGGCCCGCCCAGCGGCCGCGGTTGGCCGAGGGGACGCGCGACGCCCCCTCGCCGTAATTCTTGTAGCTCAGCCCGTGGCGCTGGCAGAGGTCCCACAGGTAGCCGTTGGCCGGAGTCTGCATTTCAGCGTTGCCGGGCAGTTTGCCGTGCTTGGCGTAGGACATGATCCATGAGCGCTGGTTGTAGTCGGTGGCAATGGCCGCGTCGGTCCAGCTATGCCCGTCCACGCTGACCTCGCTGTTGCAGTAAAGGTTGTCCAAGAGCACGTAATCGCGAGCAAGCTGGTGTTGGTTGGGCGTTACGTCCTCGCCGTACATGGTCAGTTTGGGATCGCCGTTGCCGATTGGTTTCCCTTCGGCATCTTTCATGTCGCCAAAGACCTGGTCGTAGGTGCGGTTCTCCTTGATGATGTAGAGCACGTACTTGATCGGGCAAGCCGCGCCGACCCGGGTGGGAATCACCGTCTCGCCGGCGGGCGGCGTCGTGACGAAGTATTCCGGATGGTAGGGCGAATTGCGGCGGACGGCGGCGGTGTAGGCGGCCATCTGCTTGGCGTCGGGCTTGGCGATAAAGGAAATCGACCCTTCCAGCAGCCGGCTCCCGTTGTTGAAGGGGATACCGGTATGCAGCCGGTCCGGACTCTTGACCCGCGGCGGGTAGCTCGGCTGCGAGGCCAAGCCCTTGCCGTTGGCGACCAGCAGGAAATGCTTGTCCGGCGAGACGGCCACCGCCGTCGGATACCAACCCGTGGGAATGAAGCCGTTGACCGCCGAGTATGCGCCGGAAATGTCGACGACCGTTACGTCGTTGTTGTCGGCGTTAGCGACGAACAGCGTCTTGCCGTCGGGAGAAACGGCCACCCCGCAAGGCGTGCTCCCCTCGGGCGACTGCGGATAGAGCGAGGTGGAGATGATTTCGCGGGCCCCTTCCGGCAATCGCCGCGCGTGGCTGGCCTCGGGGCCTTTCTTTTCCAGCCTGGCGGTGGCAATCACGTGCACCGTGTTGTCGCCCGAGCAGGCCACGAACAAACGGCCGTCGGGGGCCACCACCATGTCGTTGGGGCGGAGGCCGACGGCAATCTCACGAACGCGCGTGTTGTTCTTCGTGTCGATGATGCTGACGCTGCGGCTGCCCCAGTTGCTCACGTACAGGTATCGCCGGTCGGCGCCAAACACGCAGGAGTGCGGGTGCTGGCCCACATTCACTGTCTTCTCGATCCGGAGCGTCTTGGGATTGAGCACCCAGACTTCGTGATTGCCCTCGTTGCAGACGTAAAGTGCTCCGCTGGCCGGGTGCAGGGCCATGCCGGCCAGAAAGATCAGCGTCTTGCCCGGCCGGGGACGCACCTGCCGCGTCCAGGCAGCCTTGCCGCCGGCGTAGCTGAAGACGTGAATCAGCCCGGAATCGCCACCGCTCACGTAAAAGGTCTTCCCGTCGCGGCTGAAGACCAGGCCGTTGAAGACTTCTTTGAGGCGAATGAACTGCCGTTGCCGCTTGGCATCCAGCGAGGTGACGTTGATGCCCGCCTGATTGTAGCCGGCGCAGACCGCCAACACCGCTTTCTGGTCCGGGGCGATTACCAGCTTCTGGGCGATATCGCCACAGGGGACGTGCTGGCCGGCTGGGGTGACGCCCCAGCCGTTAAACAGCAGGTTCTCGCTTGGCGCCAGGCCCTGCCGATGACGGACGGAGGGACTGTCGACGTCTTCGTCGGGCGTCCGCACGGGCAGCCTGTCCTTGGTGGCAGCCGACGCCGCGGCGGCAGCCGCAAGCACCGCGAGTCCAAACCCTACAGAATAAGAATAATGGCGGAGCGAGCACATAGGTCGCCTCATGGTGGGTTGGCTGTATCACCCGCCATCTTACCAGAGCGTTTTTCCGCTGACCAGCGACCAGGAATCATGCCAGCAGTTCCGCAACTGGAGGTTGGTGGGGGTGGCGCCGTGAGTGAAATTCGCATGAAACGCTGACTTGTGCGGTACGAGTGGCGGCGTGAGACCAAGCGGGGCATTTTCGAGGAGGGGTAAAGAGCCTGGAAGCGGCGTGCATCGCGGGAATCCCCGGGACCGGCGTGGCTGGCCG
>JAJYGU010000340.1 GCA_021784975.1 Planctomycetota bacterium | reverse complement strand
CAATTCGAGACCTTCGGCAAGCGAGTCTGCGGATCGCGACAACGGACCTCAAGATCGCGGCCATTGCGATGGCGAACCAAGCCACCCTCCTTTCCCGAAACCTGCGCGACTTCGAGCAGGTGCCGGGATTGCAGGTTGAAGATTGGACGCGATCCTAGGCTGCATTGACGGTGCGAGCCGCCTCCCTGTTCGCCTCGTTTCCGCGGCAATAATCCGCAACGCCGTGTCGAGAACCGGAGCATTCGTACCAACGGCAGGGGATGCCGATCGCGCACGTGCGGACTAAGACCGGTTCGCCTCGCTTGCCATCGCCGAATAGACAGCGTTGCTCTTCAACTTTGCCGCGAGTTTCGTAGATGTTCGGCACGACACGCCGCCACTCACTTGTTCAAGCTTGCCGTGGGGCACAACAGGCGCATATAGCACTTGTCACACTCAGGGGCACGTGCCTTGCACCAGGTTCTGCCGATCTCCCAACTCGGGAAGTCCAGGATTCCCGGAAATGTTGGATGGAGGGCTTTCGCCTTATAGATTACCTGTTCGACCGTGGCGTCGGTCGAGCACAGGCCGAGGCGTCCCAATACTCGACGGACGTGCGTGTCCGCGGAGATGTCAATGCAAGAGTGCTCGGCGAAAGCAATCTTGAAGTCGCGCGCGAGTATATTTGCCGCCATGCTGGCGATCTTCGGCCCAACGCCGTCAAAACGAAGGAACCGATACACGACCTCGGCACTTGCCGGCTTGTCTGCCCAGATGCGCGCTGCATCACCGCCATACTCTTCAGCTATTCGTTGCACGGCCGAACGGAAGTAGTTGCTCATCTTCTTCACGAAGCGGTGCAGTGGTTCCGGTTGTGACATCAGCAACTCCACATCTGATTCCCTCAGCGCGGTGAGGGCGTCCATTGAGAAACCGCCCACTTTCTCGGAAATCCGGTATGGGATGATCCACGCTTTTTCAGCCTTAATCTGGCGATCCATGACGCAAGCCAGGACAAAAGCGTGGGGGTGAGCCGTGAGATCGTTTAGTAAGGCGTCGGCATCGGGAACCCCGGTGAACTCGATTGATTGCTTCGGAGCGCGGAACAAAGCCTCTCCACGCCGTACCAATTCGTCACATATACGCAGTGCGTTCATTTTGGATGCCCATGTTCTCGGCTTCCACAACCTCGACCTTCCGCTCTTGACCAAACCACTGCATGATGCAACCATCCGTGTCGAGCACAACCTGGCTGCCATCGGCCAGCCCCGCCATGACTGCGGCCGACTGCTGCAATCCCATTCTGTGAATCGCGCTTCGCGGAATGGCAAGTTCGCCCGTGAAGGCGGTGTCGACCCACGCGGGCTATGGATTTGCCGCCGCGTCCACCGACACGCGTAAATCGAGCACTATCAGGGCGCGGCCGGAGTCATCGACTTCGCCGTTCATCGGCTCAGCGCTCCGAGTTCGACGGTCGAGGTGTGCCCGACGCGGAGGGCAAACGGCAGGCAAGCCGGATGAGCCGTGCGCGCGGCCTGAATGGCCTCGCTCAACGTCTTGCCCAAGAAGAAGTCCCCGGATTCCGGTTCGATCGCCACAAAATCGTCCCGGTGCGTAGATTCAAGCTGGCCTCGCAGTTTCTGCTCGTATATCGCGGTTGCTCGACTCGCGAGTTCGGAGGACCGTGCGGAAGCCATACCCGACCTCCTTCTCATAGGGTATTTCGGACGCTCTTGCTGGACAAATTATATGAGATAGGGGTAACACTTGCCAGCCACGTCCGCTCTGTCTTCCGGAACATCGCCCGTCACTTCTCAGACCGGGCCAAACGACGTAGACTGGCCTCGATCAGAATGACCGTTGTCCCGTGAACAGTTACCGAAGCCGGAGGACGCGATGAATTCGCAACGTCTCTTGCAGCGATTTCTGCGTTACGTGCAGATCGATACCACGGCCCGGCCGGATTCGCCGGACTATCCCAGCTCAAAGGGCCAACTGGAGCTGGGGCGAGTGCTGGTTGCTGAGCTTCATGACATGGGTATTGACGATGCCTGGCGGAACGAGCATGGCATCGTTCTGGCCACCATCCCGGCGACTGTCGCGCGTCCCGCTCCCACCATCGCCTGGTGTGCCCATCTCGACACCTCGCCCGAGACCACCGGCGCCGGCGTCAAACCGCAGGTCGTTGAACATTATTCCGGTGGAGACCTGACCCTGCCGGGAGACGCCAGCCAGGTGATCCGTGTGGCCGACAATCCGGAACTGAAGCCGATGGTTGGCCGCACGCTGATCACCACCGATGGCACCACGCTACTGGGCGCCGACGACAAGGCGGGCGTGGCCATCATTATGGAGACGGCGGCCTGGCTGATCGAGCATCCCGAGCTTCCGCACGGCCCGTTGCGGCTCTGCTTCACCTGCGACGAAGAGATCGGCCGGGGCGTCGATCATCTCGACCCGCGGGAAATCGCGGCCGTGGTCTGCTATACCCTCGACGGCCACGGCAGCGGCGAAATCGACGTCGAGACCTTTTCGGCCGATCAGGCGATTGTGACCATTTCGGGCGTCAACATCCACCCTTCGATCGCCAAAGGGCGGATGACCAACGCGGTCCGAGCGGCGGCGGATTTCATTGCCCGGCTGCCGCGCGACACCCTCTCGCCCGAAACCACCGAGGGCCGCGAGGGATTCCTGCACCCTTACGATCTGTCCGGCGGAGTTGCCCGTATGCAATTGAAAATCTTGCTTCGCGACTTCAACGCTGCCAACCTCGATGTCTTGGCCGAGCGACTGCAGCAGGCTGCTGAGGCGGTGATGCAAGCTTTTCCCGCAGCCAAGGTCGAGGTGGCGATCGAACGACAATACCGCAACATGGCCGAAGGCCTGGCTCGCGAGCCACGTGCCGTCGCCCACGCCCAAAAGGCCTTGCAGCGGCTCGGACACTCGGCCCAAGAAACCATCGTCCGCGGCGGCACCGACGGCTCGCGGCTGACTGAACTTGGTTTGCCCACCCCGAACCTCTCCTGCGGCGGACACAACCCTCATTCGCCGCTGGAATGGGCATGTCTAAACGAAATGGTCGCCTCGGTCGAGTGGCTCGTTGCCCTGGCCGAAGTCTGGGCGACCGAGCCGAGCTAGCGCAAATTAGTCACGCCGCGGCATGTGCGCCGCGCCGAGTGCGCGATCGTAACCCGAAGCGTAAGCGAGGTTAAGTCTGGCTATGTCTTGTGGTCGTCCTCGCTTACGGATCGGGTCAAAAGGCGGCCGTGAATAATTCGGGCTAGGCGATTGTCCGGGAGTTCACTCCGATCGCCACGCCCGTCTCCCAGAAAGAGGGGGGGGCTGATCGTCGCATCCTAGACTTTTGACAGCGGCAATCTTGCCCGAGCAATTGCGTCTATAATGCAGGAGGCAGGGAATCGAGGGCCCGATGTCAAGCGAAACAGCACCCCGTTTGTCGTCGCCGCCGCAGACTGAGGCGGCGTCGGCCCCGGACCGGTATGAGATCCTGATCGAGAACCGGTTAGGGCAGACCCGACGGCACGTGAAGTGGGTCGATGTGACCGACGGGGCAATCACGCTGGCCATCGGCGTGTTGCTGTACCTGATGCTCGCCGCGGTGATTGACCAGTGGCTGGTGACGGGCGGGCTGGGGCGGTGGGAACGCCTCGGGCTGTGGGCCGGGCTATGGCTGGGGGCCGGATTCTATTCTTGGCGTCGGCTGCTGCCGCCGTTGGTGCATCGCGTCAATCCGATCTTCGCCGCCGCCACCATCGAAAAGAGCGAACCCTCGCTGAAGAACAGCTTAATCAACTTCTTGCTCTTGCGGGCGGAACGCCGGCAGGTGGCCCCGGTGGTGTATCGGGAGATCGAGCACCGCGCCGCCTCCGATCTGTCGCGAGTGTCGGTCGATACCGCGGTGGATAGGACTCGCATCGTCCGCCTGTTCTGCGTGCTGGCGGCGGCAGTCGCGGTCTTCAGCCTGTACCTTGTGCTCTCCGCGAAGAACCCGTTGCGATCGGCGGCCCGTGTGCTCTGGCCGTGGTCGGCGATCGAGGTACCGACGCGAGTCTCCATCCGCGACGTGCAGCCGGGCGACACGGCGGCCTTCAACGGCCAGTGGCTGGTGGTCTCCGCCGAGGTGACCGGCCTCAAGGACGGTGAGCCGGTATCGCTGATCTACAGCACCGCCGATCGTGAGTCGGTCGATCAGGTCGTTCCCTTGACCCGATTCAACGGCGAGTACCGGCACCAATGCCGCTTCCCGCCCGACAAGCTCGGGCTGCAACAAGACTGCGAATACTGCCTGGTGGCCGGCGACGCCCGGACCCGGCCTTTCCAGATCCGGGTGCAAACCGCTCCGGCCATCGCGATCGACCGGGTGGACTACCATTATCCGGCCTACACCGGTATGGCGGATCAGAGCGTCGCCCAGCAAGGCGATCTTCGGGCTATCGAAGGAACAAGCGTCACTCTGTACGCCACCGCCAACACCGACATCAAGCCCAACAGCGCGCAAATCGACCTCGATTGCACGGGACGCGTCGGCATTGAGATGACCGTCGCCGGCCGCAGCGCCACGGGACACCTGGTCCTGCGACTTAATCCCGACGATCCCTCCCAGCCCGAGCATAAGTCCTACCAGCTTCGCTTCAGCGACCCTCAGGGGCAAGAGAATCGCAGCCCGAGCCGCCACACCATCCAAGTCATCCGCGATGGGCCGCCTGACGTGCGTATCGTGGAGCCGGCGCAGGCCGAGGTCCGCGTGGCCGTCAACGGGCGTATGCCGGTTCGCGTTTGCGCCGAGGATGACTTCGGACTGCGAGGCGTCACCCTCTGGATCCAGCAGGTCGGAAAATCGCCGCAACGGCTGCTGGCCCAATCGTTACTGGAAAGGAAAGCCCCGCAACCGGCCCTGGCCGGTCCCTTCCAGGGCGAGGGCAACTTCGAGCCCGCGAGAATGGGCCTGAAGGCCGGCGACCGCGTGCAATATTGGGCGGAAGCCGAGGACAACAAGGAACCCGAGCCGGGGCGGGCCGCCACCACGCACCAGGTGATGGTGGTGGTCGGACCAGAACCGGGTGGACCCACTGCAAACAACGCCAGCCGTGGAGCCGGAGGGCAATCGAAGCAGGGGCCGCAAGGTAAGAACCGGCAAAGCGGCCAGCACCCCGGCGAAAAGGGCGGCCAGTCACCGGCTCAGCCGCAGCCGCAAGGGGCCGCCGACACTCAATCCTCACCTTCCACCAACCAGGCCGACTCGCCAAACGCCTCCCAGCCGTCGGGCGAGAATCAGCCGCCGAAGGACAAGCAGGAAAACAAGAACAATCGAGGCAACAAGAACCGCCAAGGCGACAAGGAGGCGAAGTCTGCCGATTCATCGCAATCGCCGGACCAACAACCCGCCTCGGACAAGTCGGGCCAGGGCAACCAACGGCCGCAGCCTGGCGAAAAAGGGTCGGTTGGCAAGTCGGAAGGCAATCCCAGCCAACAGGCTGGTAAACAGGGCGATCAGACTCAGCCGGGAAATCCTCAAGGTGGCCAAGAGGGAGCCGGCCAAGAGCAAGACGGCCACGGACAAAGCGGCCAACCGTCCGGGGGCGGATCGCAACAATCGCAAGCCTCCAAGCAGCCCAATGAGCGGGTTGATCCCGAGGATTCCGCCAGCGCCGTGCAGGAAATCCTCAACGATCGTCAGGAACAAAAACGGCAACCCCAGTCAGCCAAGGGCGAGTCGGGCGGCACTCAGCAGGACAACCCACAGCAGGCGGACAATCGCCCACAGGCCGGCAACGAAGCTTCGCGCAAGGAACCGTCGGCCCAGCCAGCGGCCAAGAGCCAGTCCGGTATGGAGGGGTCGGGCAGCAGACCGTCTGACGGTCACCCCTCGGGCGGGCAGAAGTCCAACACGCAGCCCTCGAGCGGCCAGCCAACCGCCCAACCGCCGGCCGGCGGCGAGAAATCGACCGGTCAACAGACGGCGGCTGCCGCCTCCAAGGCCGCCGAGCCAAGCGACGAGAGACTGAGCGGAGCAAAGCCGAAGGAAGGAACCGCCGGCTCAGCAAAGCCCAGCCAAGGCAAGCCCAACGAAGGTAAGCCCAACGAGGGCAATCGCAGCCAAGCAAAGCCGGAGGCGGCCGGCGACCACGAAAAGTCGCCAGCGAATATGGGAAATGACCAGCCGACCGGCGCCGAGCAGGCGGCCAACAAACCTCCCGCGGCCGAGGCAAACGGCGGTGAGAAGTCTGCCGCCCAGAAGGCCCAGGCGGCGCCCGGCAACAGCGGCAAGCCTGAGCCGCGCGGAAACAAAGCCTCTGACACTGAAAGCCCCAAATCGCAGCCGGCAAACCAAACGCCGGCCGGCGAAGCATCGAACGTCAAAAAGTCAGGCGGCGAAAGGACTGCCGGCCCAGGCAGTCCAGCCGCCCAGCCATCGGCAAGCGGCAACAGCCAACTCGGGCCGCGTGCGCCGGAGAACCAGGCGAAACCGGCTGAAAAACCGGCGGACGGCGGCGCAACCGGAAGGCCAAGCGGGGCAAAACAAGACCAGGTAGCGGCGGGGCAGCAAAAAAACGCACCGGCCGAAAGCAAGGCGGACGCCGGGTCGGAAAAAGTCGCTTCCTCGCATGCACCATCCAAGCAACCTGAATCGCCGACGGCCGGCCAAAAGAAAGAGCTATCCGGCAACCAAAGCGCCTCTGACCAATCCAGTGGTGAGAACGGCGCCTCCGCCTCCGGGAAATCCGGCGAAGCCGTCAAGACCGGCCAAAATGCTTCTGGAAAGCCGGGTCAGCAAGGCGGCGAACCCGGCGGCGGCCGACCGTCTGGCGAGCAAGCGGGCGGCCAGGTAAGTCCCGAGTCTAACCCCGCAGCCGATCAAACCAACCTCGATTACACCCGCAAACAGACCGAGTTGGCCTTGGAATACTTGCGCGATCAGTTGGCCAAGGAAAAGCCGCATGTGCTCAAGCGGCTCGGCTGGACCAAGGACGACGCGGCGCGTTTCCTCAAACGGTGGCAGGAAATGCAGCGGGCGGCGGCCCAGCAAGGCGCCGAGGGCGCGGCGGCCCGCCGGCGCTTGGACGACGCCCTGCGGAGTCTTGGACTTCGGCCACACGGCACGCAAATCGGCCGCGGCGGCACCGCAGCCGATCAACAACAGAATCTTCGCAGTGCCGGCCGTTATGCCCCGCCTCATGCCTGGGCCGAACAACTCCGCGAGTATCTCCGCGGCGTTGGCGGCGACCATGCTGCGACTGGCCAACCGCAATAATATTGATCTTGGCACGCCGCCATGGTTGGCATCATTCCTAGAGCCAGCAGTGGTGCAGCGGCGGACGACATGAGACGGGACGCCTCTTGACGGGGAATTGCCGTACGCGGTAATATTACGATTTGTTAGCTCGTAATACCACACCGGTGGCCCTTCACGGGGCAACTGTCATTCTGACGCACACCGACGCAAACGCATTGGTTGCCGAAGAACCTGGCCTGCTAAAGCGGCAACGTAGATCCTTCGCCGGCCATGCTTCGCGTGGTGCCCGTCGCGATGACGGCCTCGTTTGCGGTCTAGGAACGGTTACACCGCAAGCCAGTTGTCCGTCACATCTACTTTAGGAGCGATTCCATGAGGAGTGCGTCATTCCGATCAGTTCGCGGTTTTACGTTGGTGGAGCTGTTGGTGGTGATTGCCATCATCGGCGTCTTGGTTTCACTCCTGCTGCCGGCCGTGCAGGCGGCCAGGGAGGCCGCCCGGCGGGCTCAGTGCACCAACAACCTCAAACAGCTTGCCTTAGCCTGCATGAATTGCGAGTCGGCGGTGCATCATTTCCCGGCCGGCGGATGGGCCGACATCTTCATCGGCGATCCCGACCGCGGCAGCGACTTCCAACAGCCGGGCGGCTGGATCTTCAACGTCCTGCCCTACATGGAGCAGCAACCGTTATACGGTTCTACGGCAGGCCTGAGCGGCGCCGCCAAGACATCAGCCGTTACCACAATGCTTGCAACGCCGCTGTCCGCCACGATCTGCCCGAGTCGTCGCCCAGTGCAAACCTACCCGCTGACTTCGGCCAGTGGGGGTGACTCGGTCACCATTCTCTCCTATTGGCCGTCGAACAACATCGCCAATGTGTCGGAGGGCGCAGCTATAGGGAGGACTGATTATGCGGGCAACGGCGGCCAAAATGCTGGCGGCGGCAACATGGGCGGCCTGGCGGATTACTTGACGTCTTGGGATTGGACCACCACTTTTCCGACCGTCAATGATGTCGATGCCCTGATGCAGACGCCCGCCTTCAAGACCGTGTGGGCGTCGATTCAGCAGAACCCAAACGCGGTTGGAATTTTTTCTCCTCTCGTCACGGTAAGCGTTGCCGACATTAGCGACGGAACCAGCAATACCTGCTTGTGCGGCGAGAAGTCAATCATGCCCGCCGGTTATGAGACGGGCGTTGATCCTGGAGACGATTTGTGCCAGTATGTGGGCTACTGCTCGGATATTGTTCGCTGGACGTCCCCGCCACCGTGGCTGAGTGACGCTCCCAGATGGGACTACCCGGGATTCTCGTGGGGCTGTGGCTTCGGCAGTCCGCACGCGAACGGCTGTAATTTCGCGTTTTGCGACGGTTCGGTTCACCTGATTGGCTATGGCATCAGCCCCGCCATTTACAGCAGTCTGATGAATCGCAGGGACGGGGCTGCGATTGACGTGAGCGATGTGCTGTGGTAGGAGAGAAATCATGCTTCGTTCTTTAATCCTTGTTGGACTTTTGGGAGGGACCGTCATGGCTTTGGCTCAGGAACCGATTTCCCAATTGCCCAAGCCGCATTATCATCCGCAAGCCTCGGACCCGGCGTGGCTGATCGCCGTGGTCCAGTTCCACGGCCATCTCGGCCCGGCGGTGATTGCCGGGGCCCGCGTGGGGATGGCCGGGCTGCGAGCCGTCGGCGCCAAGGGCTATTTCGACATCGAGGTGACCTGCGAAGGCCCCATGGCCCATCCGCCGCAGTCCTGTTTTCTCGACGGCCTGCAAATCGCCACCGGCGCCACCCTGGGGAAACGCTCGCTCCATTGGACAGCAGCCCGCGAGGTGGTGGTGCGATTC
>JAJYGU010000394.1 GCA_021784975.1 Planctomycetota bacterium | reverse complement strand
ACAGCCCCAACGGCAGCCCGCCCCAATGAACCCGCCAAACTCGCTGCCGAAAGCCCCGAGGAAGGCGGCGGGAAGGGCGGTGAAAGCCGGTTTCAGGCAGGGGAACGGGCAGCAGGCGATACAATTTTTCGTATTGATCGGCGTGGTGATCCTCTCTCTGATTGCCTTTCCACCCCGAAAGTGCTATAGCAGATGGATGAAGAGACCGCCAAGAAACATCTCGGGCAACTGACGAGGGAGGTCGTGGAACTGGCGGCGGAAATTGAACAACCCATAGGAGTGTGATATGCCGGACAAGATAGACCAGATCAAGCGACAACTCGGCGAAATGATGGACGAATACTTCGGGCTTGGCTTCATACCAGTCCGATTGGATCAAGCCGAAGTGATGGACCGGGTGAAAGAAGCTATTGCCGACACGATCCTGAAGCACGGGCAGTGGAACGACAACGACCTGGATAGGACGATACGCTCGATGCTGAAAGACGTGCCGCGCCGGTAACCTCTACCGGCACTCGACTCCTGGCGGCCTGAAGCCGACCTTCCTCAGGAAGCACGGCCACACGAGCTTGAACCCCACCTTACCCGATGACGATATCGAGGAAGCCCAGAGGATCGCCCGGGAGGCATTCAACCAGCATCGTCCCGACGTTGTGCTCGGATCATCCAGGGGTGGCGCTGTGGCCCGCGGCCCTACCCCTTGACTTCCTGCCCCACAATGCAATCATTGTTTTAGACGAGGCCCATCCTCAACGATTGGCCGGGTAAAATTGGCCAATGGCAGTTAAAGGATGGGCCTTGCCGTTTCTTGCAAGTCTCGGCCCGCACCGCCCTGGGCCGCATTGGAGAGGCCGAGGATATTGCCGGGCTGGCGGCCAACCGCAGCCATGAACATTGGTCATCAACCACCGGCGGTCTAACAACGCCGCTGTAACCGTTCACGGGGACTGTCCCGATTTTTGCGGCAGGAGGCCGCAAAAATGGGACTGTCCCCTTCGCCCGCAAGGGGACAGGCTCATTTTTCGCCCTCCAAGGGCGAAAAATGAGCCAGTCCCCGGCCTGTGAACGGTTACACGCCGCTTACCTATTGGCCGCCGGGTCCAAAGACCGAAACATAGCCGTCGCCGCGGGCCGCGATGATCTCGCAGGCCCCGTCGCCGTTGACGTCGGCCAAGATCACGTTGCTCACGGCGGAGCCGGCGTCGAGCGTCCAGAGGACGCGGGGTTTGCCGCCGCGATCGCCGACGGCGTACAGCTTGCCGTGGCTGGTGCCGAAGAGAAACTCCGCCGCGCCGTCGCCATCGACGTCGCCGGCAACCACGTCGCCACAGGCCGCGTCCAGCGGTAACTCCCATCGCAACGAGCCGTCGGCAACGTTGACGCAGGCGAATCGCCCGTTCTGACGACCAAAACCCATGAGCCACTGGCCGTCGGCCAGCCGCACGAAGCCTTCACAGCCGCAGCGGTTTTCGCCCAGCTTCGGCCTGGCGTACCAACGCGGCTGGCCGCCGAGCGACATGACGCCCTGGAAATAGTGGCCGTCGATCAGGCCGACCAGAGGTTTACCGCCCGGCTGCTCCAGGTGACGGTTCACGGGGACTATCCTAATTTTCGCGGCAGACACCGTGCGCTGCATGGTCGGCCGCGAAAATGGGACTGTCCCCTTCGGGGCTGAGGCGCCCGTGAACGTTCGCTGCTCCAGGATGACCGGAAAGGTGTACAGTCCCTGGCTGGGCTGGTGGAAGATCCTTGGCGGAAACAGCGGGCCTGCCAACAGCTCGCCCGTCGCTCCCGAAGCGACACAATAATAATCGGGGTTGGTGAACACGAGGTCCTCCTTGCCGTCGCCGTTGTAATCGTAGGCGGCGGCCAGATTGACCCCTGGTCCGCAATATCGTTCAATTTTCGCAAGCTCGCCCATCTCCCACAGCACGCGTCCGCTGGTTCCTTCCAGGGCCACCGACCGGACCTGCGGCGTCCCGGCCCAAAGGTAGAGGTCCGGGGTCGGCTTTCCCGTAAACCGAGCCGTGCGGAGATACGCAAGTTGGCCATAGGGCAGGCCAGGCTGACGGGCGGCCGGCAGTTGCGTCCGCCACAGAAGCTTATTGCCCAGCGCCGGCGTCCTGGCCTCAATGATTGGCGTTCCGCCGGGCGTGACCGTGGTCAGGACGATTTCCGGTTTGCCATCCCCGTCCAGATCGGCAACTACCGGAACGCTGCTGGTACGATACTCGCCGGTGGTTGCCAGCGTGTTGCCTTCCAGCCGCAGCGCCGTACAAACCGAATCGCGGCAGACCAGCAACTCGTTTCGCCCCGTGCCGTGCAGATCAACGGCCAGCAGTTTCAGAGGAACATTTGGGCCTCGTACGCGGGGCAGCCCCAAAAAGACCGGCTTGGACGGCCCGGCCGGCGCGTGCCACGGCTTTTCGACCAGCTTTCCATCTTGAGCGGCCTCCAAGGCGAAGGTGGCCCCGCCGCGGGTGAAGCGGAATGCTGCGCCGGTTGCCGGCGCCATTGCCCGCCCGTGGTCGTCCTGCCAGAGCACTTTCACACAGTCGGTCCCGACCTTGGTGCCGCCTGAGGAGGACAGCGAACCCTTGGCCCGTTGGGCCAAAGACCGGGAATCGTCGGACCACCGCTTCCCAGGGCGGCGCTGCGCTTGCCCTGGGCTGGGAGAACCTTGGGCCTTCGGCCCAGCTTGGATGCGCAGCACTCGGGCCCCGCCCGTCTTGACGCCGGTCGGATCGGTCGAAAGGTTCGCCAGGATCTCGGACTGGCCGTCGCGATCAATGTCGGCGGTGGCCACGGCGATCATGCCCGGTATGCGGTACTTCAATTTGCCGGTGACGGCGTCATAGATGCGGATCAGCCAGGCGCCCTCTTCCTCCGAATTGAACATCGACAGCACGATCTCGAGTTTCCGGTCGCCGTCGGCGTCGGCCTGAGGCGGCTCGGGCCAGGTGGTGGCGACCTTTTTGGTGGTGACGCTTTCCGGCCAGCCGTGGCACCAGGCAAGCTGCATCTTGCCGTTCTTATTGAGAAGCACCTCATGGTGCTGGGCGAAGTTGGCGAGGCAAAGGAAGTCCTCCCGGCCGTCGCCGTCGAGGTCGAGGAACCTCACCAGGCCATAGCTGCGGATGTTGGCCGGCGAAGTGTCCCAGCCGACAAAATATTTCACCTTGCCGGTGACCGGATCGAAGAACCACATCCGGCTGTGCGTCTCGACCACCAGTTCCTTCACCCCGTCGCCGTCCAGACCTTCCGTCGCGACAATCTCGACAAAATTGATGCCGGCGGGATGGCACTTCCACCGCAGCCTGCCCGAAGTGTTGTAGCATTGCAGCCCCCCGTCCACCAGCGCCAGGCCGACGGACTCTTTTCTAGCGGGCAGGCTGACCGCTTGCAGGTTCGGCTGAGTACGATCGAAACCCATTTGAGCCAGCAAGACCGGCGGCTGCTTCATTCTGCCGGTCAACGGTTGGATGCCGGTGAGGTAGCCGTTCTGCCGGACTTCGGGCCAATCGCCCGGGGCGGCGAACGCCGTGGCGCACGCGGCGAGGAGAAGCCAAGATTGGAATCCCGATTTCGCAATTCGCGCAAGCATGGCCGTCACTTCTGTCTCGTTAAGAGTCTACAACACGCCGTTCCGTTGTGCCAGGATTGCGCGGCACTGGCACTGGGCGTTGTCGGACAGTTATTGCATCGCACACCGTTTCGACGTGCTAATTGTTGGGCCGAAGGCCCAAGGTTCTTTCAGCCCAGGGCATCGCCCTGGGAAACATTGATGCGCCGAGTCCGTGGAACCGGCCTAACGGGCCAATTATTCGCCGGGAGAAGAATTGGCCCGTTGGGCCGAACGACATGGCGTTGGGGCCTCCGCTCCCAGGGCGTTGCCCTGGGCTGGGAGAATTGCCGCCCCGTGGGGGCAACCATCGCTTGCCTTCTTGCTGCGCTCCGGCGGAGAAGCCATAATGCGCAAATTACAGATTCGATGGGCGGAAAAGGGACCTTCTGGTGTTGGACCTAGCACCACGATAATGAGCGTCTTTCCTTCAGCAGATGGGAAATGTCGACTTGTAGGAACGCACATGCCATCATGAACAAGACACAAGGCCAGATCGAGGCTGAAATCAGTGAAGCAGTGATTCGCTTTGAGAAAGAATACATGGGTCGCGGTCCTCTTGAGGCGAAAACCTACATAGTCGAGGACATGGTTATTTCCCGACTCAAGGGGGTCATGACACCGTCCGAGTATCAGCTAGCTTCCAGCGAGGATAGCCGACACGGACGCGAGCTGATCAAGCAGGTGCGGCGGGAGCTGTTGGAGAAGGGGCGACCGCTGCTGGAGGCCGTCGTGCAAGATGTGACCTCGCGCAAGGTCTTGAGTCTTCACACCGACATCAGTACCGTGACCGGTGAACGCGTGATTGTATTCACCTTGGACGCCCCGGCCGCCTGCACCGGGGTGAAAAAATAGGGTTTTGCCATCCGCGGGCATTGCCGGAAGGCCGACGACCAGTTAGACTAAATGGGGTTGAGTCGTCGGAGTCTTGGTCTTGGGCGGGATCGCCCGGGGGCCAACTAGGACGGCAAGAAACGGTGTTTCAGGTTCGGCCGGTCCCCGTGTGGGTGCGGCGTCGAAAGGGAAAGCCGAGCATCGCTTGGAGAAGCGGTGCCCGGCTTTTTTTATGGTTCCCCGGGAATTACGGGTCGCGCAACCCAAGTGAGTCAAGACCATGCCAATCGTGCGAGTGGAAGTGGAGGGGCGACAGATTGTGCTTCACCAATTAGGAGGCATCGGCTGTGCCACGCCCGAGGATTTGGCCGCCAGTACCGCGTTCACTGAGGTTGTCGATCTCTACCTAAAGAGTTTGCAGGCGAAGAACTCTCCGCTTGGGGAGGCCCTGCCCTTGAACTTCGACCAACCGGAGGGCCTGACCCAACTGGTCACTTGGCTGCGAGCTCTGGCCGTAACGCCGCTGCAGCAGGCCGCTACGATCGTCCCGGGCCTGGGAGCCTGTCTGCAAAAGCGTCAGGGGCTCCATGCGTTCGTGGAAGGACTCTACGATTTCTGGCGGCACTACGCACGATTCATGATTCTGCACTCGGAGCCGGGGCCCAATAGTCACGAGCACCGTCCGTACCGCGCGTTCAATGCGACCATCGAACGGCTGACGGACTTGGTGCTCGGCCTCTACCGCGATGTCTGCGAGAACATCACCGGCGATCATCCGCGGGTCTACCGGCAGGTTGCCGCGGGATGCCGAGTGGGCATTATCGCAGTGCCCAAACCGAGCGGCCTGCCGAAATCCTACCAGTCGATGCTTGGTGACATCCCGTTGATCCGCCAAGTGCTTATCTCACCGCCCTTGATCATCGATCCGCCGATGAACACGCGCACCGGCCAGTTCCAGCGAGTCGCCGACAATCCTCTTTCGCGGATGAAGCTGGATGCTTCGAAATTTCTCTGCTATCCGGCTTGCGTCGGGCCGCTGGTGATTTACGTCTGCTTCCACCAGCAGTTCCTGGAGTTGGGTTGCTCGCTGGCGAATCTGTTTGACTTGGCAACCGACGAGCAGATTGCCGCCGGTCCGGACGCCGTTTACATCTACGGCGCTCCGCCCGAGTCGCTGGCCCCCTATGGCGACCTGCCGACCGTGTTCTACGATGACGAGGGCGAGGAAATGCTGGTGGCGGCCGTCCCGCTGGAGAATCGCTTCGGCTACTTCGGCTATCTGAAAAAGATGGCCTTGACCCTCCACAACATCGTCATGATGAAGCGCGGCCGGATGCCCTACCACGGTGCAATGACGCGCATCGTGCTCAAGGACGGGGCGGCGGCCAATGTGCTGCTGGTCGGCGATACGGCCACCGGTAAGTCCGAATCGCTTGAGGCCTTCCGCGTCTTGGGACAGGACCATATCCGCGAGTTGCGGATCATTGCCGACGACATGGGCTCGTTGGAAATCGACGCCCAAGGGCGCGTGCTGGGCTACGGCACCGAGATCGGGGCCTTCATCCGCCTCGACGACCTCCAGCAAGGCTATGCCTTCGGCCAAATCGACCGGGCCATCATTATGAGCCCCCAGAAAGTCAACGCCCGGGCCGTGCTGCCCGTCACCACCCTAGAGGAAGTCCTGCACGGCTACCCGCTCGACATCCTTCTCTACGCCAACAACTACGAAGAGGTGGACGAGACGCATCCGCTCTTGGAGCGGTTCACCTGTGCGGAGCAGGCCCTGCGGGTATTCCGTGAGGGCGCCGCCATGGCCAAGGGCACGACTACGGCCAAAGGCCTGGTCCACAGCTACTTCGCCAACATCTTCGGCCCGTCACAGTATCGGGCTGTTCACGATGATCTGGCCCAAAAGACGTTCGACGCCGCATTCAAGAGCGGCGTGTTCGTCGGACAGATCCGCACGCGGCTGGGCGTCCCCGGCTACGAAACCAAGGGGCCCGAAAAAGTTGCCGAAGAATTGTTCCGCCTGATTGCCAAGACCAAGCAATAGCCAGGATCGTCGCCATGAAGAATTAGGCATCCAGTCGCCAAGGTTTACAGTTGGCAGTGATACTGCTCGACCGCTAAACTTTCAGTCTCCACGGCGCACGATAGACTTTCGTCACCAGCTCATTCGCTTTCGGATCGTCGATGATCCGCTCATGCTCCACATCCCAATGGATCTTGCGTCCGACGCGCCAGGCAATATTCATCAAGTGACCGGGCAGGCTGGCAAAGTACCCCACCTGGGCGTCGGTCTTGGGCTGGGTGCGATTCCGCACGTTCTCAATGAATGCCGCCTGGTGGGGACCGTCGTTGTCGTAATCGATTACGAGGCTCGTACTCTTGGTCTTTTTGGATGCGCGAATTTCGGGTGTGAACTTATAGCCGCCGCGATGGAGCAGCAAGGTTCCGTCCGTGCCGAAAAAGCACTTGCCGTTGCTCGCCGGATAACGATCGTGCTGATTACCGGCACGATAGGTGTACTGGAGGACAAAACCCTTGTCGGCGGCCGGACAGGGACCGTACTCCAGCGTCCCCGAGAAGGTGTCGGGCCACTCGCGATTGTCGGCTTCAAAGCAGAAGTGCCCGCCACCGGCCATGGCGGTTCGCGGCGCCTTGACGCCCATCGCCCAGTTGACGATATCATAGTGGTGCACGGCCCAATCCGCACTCCATGCCCCCCCGTAGTCGAAGAACCAGTAGTGCTGCTCATAGCGATTCCGATTATAGGGCACTTTCGGCGACGGGCCCAACCACAGATCCCAGTCGAGTTCCGCGGGAGGATCGGAGTCCGGCGGCACACCAATGCCCGGGTTCTGGTTTACATAATCCCAAACTTTCACCTCTCCGATCCGCCCTAGGCGGCCCGACTGCACCAGTTCCACCGCCTCGCGATAATAGTCCAAGCTGTGCTGCTGGGTGCCGATCTGCACGATGCGCCCGTACTTCTTGGCCGCTTCGACCATGACGCGGCCTTCGCCGATCGAGGTGGCCAGCGGCTTCTCGACGTAGACGTCCTTGCCTGCCCGACAGGCGTAGATCGTCACGAGCGCCTTCCAGTGGCCATTGGTCGCCACGACCACCGCATCGACGTCTTTGTCGGCGATCAGATCTCGGAAGTCGTGGTAGGCCCTAATCTTCTGGCCACCAGCCTGGTGCCGCGCCTCCTCGAGTTTTCCGGAATGCAGGTCGCAGACGGCGGCGATCCGCGCGGCGGGCATGCCGCCAAAGCATTTGATCAGTTCCCTGCCGCGAATGCCGCAGCCGACCACGCCCAAGTTGACCGTCTCATGGGCATGCGGATTGTCCGCCGCTCGGGCCGCATGCCTGCTTCCGACCGCCCAACCAACCGCAGCCGAGGCGGCTGTCTTTTCGAGAAACCGTCGTCGATTCATGGTCCAGTACACGGGTGTGTTCTCCATAATTGTTTACGGGTTCTTGCCTTGTTTCAGGGCCGCCGGAACCCCCGCAACGGTAGTCTGGCAACACTGCGTCTGGTTGCCGAACGAGGCCATCTCAAGTACGGCTACGGTGAAATCATTTTGGCTCCCTCCAAGATCTCGATCGTGCGGCGGTGGTAGGGCGAGGTCACCGCACCCTGCAAGATCGGGTCCTTGGTCTCGACGAGGTGCCGGCAGAGGCGTTTGCGCAATTCGACACAGACCGAAGCATACGCAGGTTTCTCAGCAAGGTCGCATTGTTCCCAAGGATCTTTGGCCAGGTCATAGAGTTCAACATGTGGGCTGTTGTCGCATGCAACGGGATTCAGGGGAACAGTGACATCGGATTGCGGTCGCCAACACTGCGAAGGGTCCATGAACACAGGTGTCGCGGAGAAATTCAGGATGAGTTTGTATCTTTCCGTGCGAATCGCGCGGCGCGGGTCGTAGTAGTTATGGTAAGTGAGTTCGGTAAAGATTGCGCGCCGCGGCTGGTAAGCCTTGCCGTCCAACAGCGGAGCAAAGGAGCGCCCTTGCACCTTCTTGGGAATCGGCGTGCCGATCAGATCCAGGATCGTCGGCAAATAGTCAATGTTGGAGATCATCTCCGGCCGCACGATGCCTCCGTGCCGGCCTGGGCGGCTCGGAAGCCGCATCAACAGCGTCACTTGCACCCCGGGCTCATAGAGACTGCATTTAGCGCGCGGCATGGCAATCCCATGGTCCGTGGTGAAAACTACGAGTGTGTTGGACTCCAGCCCGCAGTCCTGCAGTGCAGCCATCAGCCGCCCCACCTGGGCGTCGACATGGCGGATTGCCCCCTGCAGGCCAGCCAGTTCCCGGCGGGTGCCCGGCGTATCGCGCAGGTAACCGGGGATTGCAACGCCCAGGCTGTCGTCGGGTTTCAAGTGGGGGCCAGGGAAACTACTGTCCTCGGGAAGTGACCCTGGCCAGAGCGGGTTGGGGTATGGCAGCCGGTGTGGCTCCAGGAATCCGACACAGAGGAAGAACGGCTTTTTCGACTTGTGGGCAAAGGTGCGCAGCCAACCGATGGCCGCATCCGTTGCCGGCTGCGCAAACATCTGATCGACGTAGTGCTCGTACCCACAGCGGTTCGGACCGGACCGAGTCTCGTGGATGACGCCGATC
>JAJYGU010000285.1 GCA_021784975.1 Planctomycetota bacterium | reverse complement strand
CGCGCAACCGCAGCACTTCGGACGGCAGCAGCGGACGCGGCAGCACCGCTCATGGCAGCACTTGGTCTTGCAGCAGCTCTCGCAGCAGGCCGGCGCACAGGCCTTGGGGGCGGCGCAGCAGGCCGGGGCCGCACAGCAGGCGGGGGCCGCACAGCAGCCCGACTCGCAGCAGCACTTGGTACGGCAGCAGCGGACGCGGCAGCACCGCTCACGGCAGCACTTGGTCTTGCAGCAGCTCTCGCAGCAGGCCGGCGCACAGGCCTTGGGGGCGGCGCAGCAGGCCGGAGCACAAGCGGCCGGGGCGCAACAACCGCAGCTAGTGCAGCCGCGGCAGCATTTGTGGCAGCAGCACCGGGCCTTGATCCGCTCGCACAGGCTGGGACGGCAGCACTTGGTGGCGCAGCAAGCGGACCCACAGCAAGCCGGCGCGCAAGCCGCCGGCGCCGCGCAGGCCGCTGGAGCGGCACAGCAGGCCGGGGCACAACACCCATTGCCGAGCAGGCCAGCCTGAGCGCTGGAGACGCTGATGATCGCCACCACGGCGGTCACGGTCAGCGTCGACAACAGAAGACGACGGTACATAGGAGGTACTCCTTTGTTAGGAAAGACCTTGTGGGATACTCACGCCATAGCGTAGGTAGGGGTTCAGGTCCAAATCTAAGATTTGCTTATCGACGAGGCGCCGATCGTTTCTTGACCAGACGGCCCAATTAAGCTACGCCCCGTAGATTATTCGTGCCGTTTATGCCGGCTGTAGCGGTTGTAAGGGCCCTTTCTCGAAGGCGGCCCTGCCGCCATCGCCTGGGGCCAAAAAATCAAGCTAGGGTTTCTTGGGGCCTTTCGTTGGTCTTGAATGGGGCGAACGGTCACCATCGCGGACGGAAGCTATGAGCCAAGCGGCCAACACCGAAGCCTTACTCTATTCGCGTTTGGGGGGCGACCCCGACCTGGGTGAACTAGTGGTCATGTTCGTCGAGGAGATGCCCTGCCGGACGGCGACGCTGTCGGAGTGCTTCGACGGCGGCGACCTGGAGGGGTTGCGCCGCTTGGCCCATCAACTCAAGGGCGCCGCCGGCAGCTACGGCTTCGACCTGCTCACGCCGTTCGCCGCTCGGCTCGAGTCCGCCGTCCGCGACGAGGAACCGATCGCTCAGGTGCAGGCGGCCTTAGAGGAACTGCTCGAGCTGTGCCACCGCCTTCGCGCCGGCACGGCCGGAAACCAGTAAGCCGCCGCGAAGGCCAGGCACGCGACCAGGCAGATGCCGGCGAACCAGTCGCCGTGCCGCAGATACCAACTGCCACGGTGGTCGAGCCGCACTTCGGCCAGCAGGATATCGGTCTGCCGCCGGCGGCCTTTCTTCCGAATGCGTCCGTCGCCGTCGATCCAGGCCGAAAACCCGGTGTTGGCGGCGATCAGAAACGGCTTGCGGCATTCCACCGCCCGAAACACGCCGCAGGCCAGGTGCATATCCAGTTCGCTCGATCCCCAAAACCAGCCGTCGTTAGTCAGATTGATAAGCACCTGCGGCTGCTTGCCTTCGGCCGCTAAGGCGTTGACTTGGCGGCGGATCACGTGCGAAAGCACGCTCTCGTAGCAGATGCTCGGGGCCATGCACACGCCACCCGCCTCGAAGGCCACAACCTTGTTGCCCGGAGTGGCGTTGCCGGTCAAGGGGGTGAAGTGCTGGAGCCAAGGAAAACGGTCGACCAGCGGCATATACTCGCCGAACATCACCAGATGATTCTTGTCGTAGCGGCCCATCAGTCGCCCTTCGTGGCTGACATAAGCCGCCGAGCAGTACACGCAATCGTCGTGCGCCCCAAAATGTTCCGTAGCGACGCCGAGGATCAGGGCCGTTCCAAGCTTCTCAGCCAGCCGGGCCATGGTCCACCGATCGCTGTCTGCCGCCTGCTGCAAGTCTGCGCGGAATTGGGCCTCGGACCCGCCATACTCCGCCGGCCTGGTGGCGTTGGCGTCGAAAGTCACCAGCGTCCAAGGAAACATGGACTCCGGCCAGACCACCACATCGACCCGCGGATACTTCTCGACGGCCTCTTCCGAAAGCCGCAAATACTGGCGATAAGTGTAATCGTCTCGCTGATCGGCCATGCGGCGGCGTTCCTGGGGATCAGCCGCGCTCATCAACTCGATATCCACCGAGCCTTGAATCAAGGCCACCCTCGGTCCGGGCGAGGTGACTTCATGGGCGGTGCGGAGATAACCGTAGCCGAGCACGGCGGCCAATACGCCGGCTGCCGGCGCCAACGGCCAGATCGCCCAGGGCCGGTCGTCGCAGGGCAGCATCCGGGCTAGCGCCGCCGCCACGCACATCACCACAAAACTCACCCCAAACTCGCCGGCCAGGTCGCTCACCTGGATCAACTCAATCCAACGGTATTGAGTGTGCGCCAGCGAGGCCATCGACATCCCGGTCAACAGGTGCGCGCGGGCCAATTCCAGGCCCGTCCAAACCACGGGTGCCGCCAGCATCACCGGCACCCGCAGGCGATGCACGGCCACCCGCGACAATCCGACAAACACTGGCAGGTAAAAGGCAAAATAGAACGACAACGCCACCCAGCCGATGCTGGTGGCCGGATGCGGCAGCCGCAGCCAGTGCAAGGCCCCCATCCAGAAGGCGAATCCCGCCACGGTCAACGCGACGTACGGCCGCCGCCCGGCCAGTTGCCGGCGGCGGACCAGCCATACCCAGGGCACCGGCGCCAGCCACGCCAGCGGCCACCAATCCAGCGGCGGGAAGGCCATCCAGAGGAGTAACGCCCCCAAGCCAGCCATGGGCCACGTGGTCCACGACGCACCACCCGGGGACTGGCTCATTTTTCGGCCCCTTGCGCGTTCTCCTGGGCACACGGCGGAAGGCCGAAAAATGTGCCTGTCCCCTTGTGGCGCACGGAACAGTTCTTCGGACGGTTTCCGCCTTGCTCTTTGGCGTCCCCCATGAATGATCGCTTCCCTCACGCACGTATCTTCAAGAACCGCTCCAGGATCACCCTGCCGCAGTCGGTCAAGAAGCTCTCGGGATGAAACTGCACCCCGTGCAGGGGAAACCGCCGGTGGCGAAGGCCCATGATCTCGCGGCTGCCGTCCGGGTCATCGCTCCAAGCACAAACCTCGAACTCGTCGGGCAGGGTTTCGGGCTGGATGATCAGGCTATGGTAGCGAGTCGCCGTGAACGGGTTCTCGAGGCCCTCGTAAAACCCCCGGCCATCGTGATGAATCTGGTCGGTCTTTCCGTGCATGAGCCGTCCGGCGCGAACAATCTTGGCCCCGAAGGCCTGACCGATTGATTGGTGCCCCAAGCACACCCCCAGCAGCGGAATCTCGGCCGCGAACCGCTTAATGCACGCCAGCGAGATGCCGGCGTCGTCGGGCGTACAAGGCCCGGGCGAGACGATCAGGTGCGACGGCTTCCGGGCGGCGATCTCGTCCAAACTGATCTGGTCGTTGCGGTAGACCTGCAAATCCAACGAGGGATCGATCTCGCCCAGCCGTTGCACGAGGTTGTAGGTAAACGAATCGTAGTTGTCGATCAGCAGAATCATGCCGCACTCCCATTCCCAGGTAGGACCGGGGGTAGGCTCGTCGGGTTCGCTATCCTCTCAGTCTATCCGCTTGGACGTGGAATCGCCAGATTACGGGCCGGCGTCCGCCCGGCCGCCCGGCCCACTCACCGCAGCAATTCAGTGATTCGCAGCCCGAATCGCTCGCCAATGGTAACGGCTTCGCCCACGGCGATGCGGCGGCCGCCCGCCTCCAATTCGAGGGGTCGGACACACGAGGCATCGAACTTCAACACCGTGCCCGGAGCGATGCGGAGGACCTGGCCCATCGGCAATCGCCGCTCCGCCAGCACGGCGGCCACCGGCACGCGGATCTTCAGCAGGGCCCCGGCGTACAAGGCCGCTTCCGCCGAGCCGGCAAGGCTCGTGGCGGCGCCGTGCGCGGGGTGAAATACCGTATTGGAATTCGACCTCGATCTCGACGGTCGCGGACAAGCGTCTCTGGCCGTCGAAGCCGCGGGGTTGGGCACGACGACCACGACATCACCAATACCTGGGGGCATAAGATCCACCAACGGACTGCCAAATGGCTTGTTGTGCTGCTGGAAAGGAGAAATCGCTCCCGGCTGTCCGATCGCCAGTGTGGCCGTGGAGTCCAAGCTCTGGTGGAGCGAAACAGCCGCCTGATCGGCCACTCTACGTAGGGCGGCCACGGCGTTTCTGGCGGCGGCCGGCGGCTGACCCGCCCGACGCGAGTGCGGCGGCTGCGTCACCCCGCGTGGCTGGGGCGCATCAAGATGGAGCTTCCGTTTCGGCATGGCTCTATTATCGGTGGCATATCCGGCAAACTTTGCCCAGAGGGAAAAGTTTTACACTTGGAGGTACACTTGCCCATACTTTTGGGGCATACAGGCGGTTCTTGGGGGTTGGTTTCGAGGATGTGGAGCGAGCGCGGGGGCTGAGATTGAAGGCCGACGACCAAATCAACGCGAGACCCATTTACTTTACGCCTTCATCCACCGGCTGCTATGATATTCTGCGTTGGCGGCGAACGCATCCATGGTTGCGGGCATCTACTTGCTTGTTGGCGGACACTGGGTCTTCAACCGGCTGTTGACCCCGATCCGCCGCCCAATCGAGAGTGGTCGGCGGGCCACCGGCCGTGATTCATCCGAGCCTTAGGAAGCGATGTGTCGGCAGGAGCCTGAAACTGGATAGCTGTGGGAGAGAACCCATGATCAACAGAACGATGTCACACGGCGTAGTCGTCATTCTTGCCATGTCAACAATGCTGGCCACAACGCTGGCCGCGGCCGCGGAAGCGAAGTCGCCGGATAAGAAAGCGATCGCGGAGGTCGCCGCCGGCACGCGCACTGAGGCCCATGCCTCCTGGTGGGGCTTCGATCCGATTGATTCGACCGCATCCTTGCAGGCCGCTATCAACTCCGGCGCGCGAAAACTCCTGGTCGACAACATGGGGGCCCCGTGGGTCGTCAATAAGCTGCAGTTGGCCGGCAACCAGGAAATTGTTTTCGCCAAGGGGGTCGTCGTCCAAGCCAAACGGGGCGAGTTCCACGGCCGGGGTGATTCGCTTTTCTACGCTTCGCTGAAGAAGAACATCACGCTGACCGGCTACGGCGCCACGTTGAAGATGTGGAAACAGGACTACGACGACCGCAAGCAATATCGCCACGCCGAGTGGCGGCACGTACTGGACTTGTACAGTTGTGCGCAGGTGCGGATCAGCGGCCTGACGCTGGCCGACAGCGGCGGTGACGGCGTCTATCTGGGCGTCGCGCGTAAGGGTGTGCCGTGCAGCGACGTGGTAATCCGCGACGTGAAATGCGTCAACAATTACCGCCAGGGCATCAGTGTGATTAGCGCGCGGAACCTGTTGATCGAAAACTGCCTGCTCAAGGACACGTGGGGCACGGCCCCGATGGCGGGCATCGATTTCGAGCCGAACCGCCCCTCCGACCAGCTCACCAACTGCGTGATGCGCAATTGCCTCTCCGAAAACAACCGCGGCGGCGGTTATGTGCTCTACCTGCGGGCGTTGCGGGCGGAATCCAAGCCGATCTCGGTCCGCATCGAAAACTGCCGCTCGGTGGGCTGCCGCTCTTCCGCCGCATTCAGCACCGGCAACGACAACCAAACGGCGGCCGTTAAGGGGACGATGGATTTCGTCCATTGCACCTTCGAGCGTAGCCGGCAGGCGGCCATCACCATCGGCGACAAGCCCGTCAACGGCGCCCGAGTGAGTTTCGTGAATTGCAAAATCATCGATCCGGCCGCCGACCGTCCCGCCAGCACGCCGATCATGTTCTCCCGCGGCTCACATGCCGTCAGTGCTGTCGGGGGCGTGCATTTTCAGGACTGCACGATTGAGGATCCCATCAATCGCCGGCCGATGTCGTATCACGACGGTTCCGGCGGCGCGGGGCTGGCCGCCATCACGGGCACGCTCACCGTCCGCCGTGGCGACCGGTCCATCTGCTACCAACTCACCCCGGCATTGATCGCCCAATGGATGCCGCACAAGTCGTTCAAGCGAAGAGAAACGCTGCCAAAACCGGCTCAATGACTCAGGTCGCTCGGCTGTGAAAGGAAAAAAGAAGATGAAACGCTTTCTCGCGTTGCTGGGCGTTGCAATCCTGTCGTCTTTGGTCGTTGCCGCGGCGGCCCGAGGAGCGAATCTGCTGATCAATGCCGGCTGGCACAGGGCCGTCGGCTTCACGGCGCTGCCGGCCGGTGTGGTCGCAGCGAGGCTTTCCATCACATGTGATCCGTATACGATCCATCTCAATGCCAACGGCGCCGTGGTCCGGATTGAAAAGCGTGGAAGTAGCCCACTCACGGTGGCCGATGCGGACGACTACGCCGGCACGCTCGTCTACGGCGCGCATAGGACGGCCTTGGAACGGCCAGAGCAGGGCAACGGCACGACATTTGTCTACCATGTTTCCACGAAGCCGCCGCTGACGGTTCGATTACACGTCGCGGCGCATTTGGGCAATGGACAATCACTCGTGCTGGTTCGGAGATTGGAGATCCAACGTCCTGAGAACCGTTCCGAAATGCTCACGGCGGACCTGACCGTCAAGCTGCCGCTTTGGCCCACGTTGGAAAATGACACCTGGATCCCGCTTTTCAACGGAAGCGCGGGCCGCCTCGGCGACGGGGCCCGCTGTGTTTACAAGTTCGCCGGGACATTGCCCGCAGACGGCGTTCGGCTGGCCATCCCCATGGTCTCAACTCGTGGCGGGAGTCTTGACTGTCGAGCGACGATCGCCGCCGATCCTTACTTCTCCAGCCTATTCACGCGAAAAAGTATCGAGTGGACCTATCCCAAGCGCGTGGGGCTTGAAGACCGGACGGAGGTGCGGACGGTAGTGACGGTATTCCACGGCGGCGGAGCGGCGCAAGCCGTCGATGCGTTCTTTGCCGAGGCGCTGCCTGACGTGCCGGCAGGGCCACCGTGGCTGCACGAGATCGCCCTGGTGGACTATGACTACATGAGCGATGCCGGCAAAGGATGGTATGCCGACATCGACGCGCTGACCAAGGCCTTGCCACGGGAGGATCGGGGCAAGGTCTTCCTTTGCCTGCACGGCTGGTACGACTGGGTGGGCCGCTATTGCTTCGATCTGCAAACCAAGAAATTCGACCGGCGTTGGACCGTCTTCGGCAATTACGAGAAAACGAAGAATGCCCCGGCAACCATAAGCCTGGACGGCCAGCGGGTCGACGCCGGCTTTGGGGAATGCCTTCCGGTCCGCCTTACGCTCGCCGACTTGCACGAGCGGCTCGCCTACGCGCGCTCCCGCGGGTTTCGCGCGGGCATGTACTTTGCCGACGGGACGGCCTCCGGCGCCGGATTGCCCAACTTTGATCCGAAGCGGGTGTTGGCGCGGGGCGGGTGGGGCGGGCCGGACATGGCTGGCAGCCCATATACGCAGAATCCACTTGTGCCCGAGGTCCGCCGATTCTATCTGGAATATACCGATGCCCTGTTGGCCGAATTTGGCCACGAGGTCGACGCCTTGGTCTGGGACGAAACCTTCCACGTGCCTGCCGGCAGCCTTGGGTCGGCGGAGGTACCCGGCTATGCCGATCGGGCCATGATGCGGCTCGTGCGAGCGGTGGCTAGGAGAATCGAGGATTTCAACCGGAAGAACCGCCGCCAAGTCGCACTGTTGGCCTCCGACGACCTGGGACTGAATGCCCAAGCAGCGCCCTATGCCTTGGTGGCCCACGGCACGTACCAGGATAGTTGGTGCGATCCAAGGGCGTGGTCCTACGGGGTCTTTCCCAACTTCCGCAATACCCTGTGGTCGTGCTGTTGGTGGCCGATTCACCAGTGGAAGTGGATCGACTTCGCCGTCCACCAATATCAGGCCCCGGTGGCGATTTCCAACGGCTGGGGCGATAACGTTGGCTTTTCCGAGATGTCGACTGACATGCGGCGGAAGGTGTTGGCCCTGTTTCAGTGGCGGAAGCAGAAAAGGACGCAGCTACCGATCCGCGAGCAGTTGCCCGCCTATCGATAGAGAGGCCGGTCTGATACGCAGCGAGCAAGGCACGCTTCTTCACGAGAACCAATTCGTCGACTTGATAAGCGCTGCGCTGGGCGTTTGCGACTCTTTCGCGGGACACGAACCGATAATGGAAGAATAGGCAACGGCGTAAGTTGCTCAATCGCACATAATCGGTTCGTGTCCCTCGAGCCTCTGGAAAGAAGTATCTGGCTGAGCTTACCGTTGGAGTTTATCGCGTTCTACCTTATGGCAACGGTATCGACCCGCTTGGCTTGGCTCAATTTCGGGGGCACGCGGCGACTCGGCCGGCACGCTTTGCCCTGCCGCCCCCCGGCTGACTGGCCCAATTCTTGCCCTCGACAGCCGCCGCCCAAAAAGGCGATACTAGCGGACATGTGCACCAATAGAGAATCCAGGACCAACCTGAACCCAGAACACCTCTCGGCAGACGACACCTTGCCGCCTGGGCCCCTGTCGGCGACCGCTGGCAAAAACTTCCCGAGACCGTCCGGAAGGTAGTCCCCCCGCGTCCTCATTCCCGCCTGGGGGTGTAGATTGGAAAATCAATGGATCGTGGACCAATCGACGCGCCCCTGGTTTGTTGGGCAGGGTTGGGTCTGCCACTGCCGGGTGGATGGCTTTTCGTGCCTCGCTAAAGTAAACTAAAAGTGTTTCCCGCCCCGCCCGGAACCGCGGTCACGACTGCCGAGGGTTTTCAGTGGTCGTCAGCGAATCTACCGCCCGCCGCTACACATTGGATCCCGATGTCCGCCTGATGCTGCAGGTGCGGGACGACAACGCTGCCGCCTTTGAGGAGCTGGTGGCCCGCTATCAAGGGCGGCTGGTGATGGTGTTGCAGCACCTGGTAAGCAGTCCCGACCTGGCCGAAGACCTGGCCCAAGAGGTCTTCTTGCGGGTCTACCGGGCTCGCAAGAGCTATCAGCCGGGGGCCAAGTTCTCAACCTGGCTGTTTACCATCGCCAACCGGGCGGCCGCCAATGCGCTGCGAAACCAGTCCCGCCGCCATGAAG